>NZ_CAKKMM010000644.1:0-2795 GCF_918698205.1 Microbacterium sp. Bi128
GTGCGGGATCGAAGACGACGAGGTCGGCGTCGTACCCTGCTGCGATCGTTCCCTTGCCCGGCAGGGCGTTGATCCGGGCCGGACCGGCGGCGAACACTTCCACGAAATCCTCCACCCGGGCTGCCCCGCCGGTGGCGTCCATCATGGCGGTGAAGGTGACAGGCATGCGGGTTTCCACTCCCGGCAGGCCGTGCGGCATGGCGCGGATGTCATCGGATCGCTCGCGTTTTTGAGTGAGGTCGTAGCAGGAGTGGTCCGAGGCCACCGTGTGGATGGCTCCGGCGGCAAGCCGGTCCCGCAGCGCGGCGACGGTCTCGGGGCTGCGCATCGGCGGGCAGCAGGCGTACCACTCGGGGAAGGAGGTGCCGTAGACGGTGTCGTCCAGGGTGAGGTAGTGCGGGCACGTTTCCGAGAAGGCGTCCATTCCGTGGCTGCGGGCCCCGGCGACGAGGTCTACGGCCCCCGGCGTGGACTGGTGCACAAAGTAGACGGGAGCGTTGGTGTACTCGGCCATCGCCAGGGTCTCCTTGACCGAGATCTCCTCCGCGAGTTCGGGCCGGGTCCGGTGCAGGTGTTCGATGCCGATGCGGCCGTCGTCCGCATGCTGCTGGGTGCAGTCGGCAATGATGGGATCGTGTTCGGCGTGGATGTAGGTAAGGCCGTCGAGCCGGACCATCTCGCGCATGACCTTCAGGATGGTGTCCCCGTCGGCCATGGTGGTGCCCCGGTTCGTGGTGTACATCTTGACCGAACGGACACCTTCGGCGGCGAGCTGTTCGAGCTGCCACGGCACAGTCTCGTCCCACTGGACCACCGAGCCGTGCAGGGCGACGTCGCAGCGGGACTCGCGTGCCAGTTCCTTCTTGTGCAACACCGCGGCCAGCGGGGTCTCGCGGGCGTCGCGGGGGATGCCGAAGTCGATAATGGTGGTGGTGCCGCCCCAGAGGGCAGCGGTGGATGTTGTCCGGTAGTCGTCCAGGGTACGGAACCGTCCGGTTACCTGGGCGACATGGCAGTGGCCGTCCACGCCACCCGGAATCACCAGCTGGCCGGCGGCGTCGATGCTCCTGGCGGCAGCGGGGACCGGCTCGGAAGCGTCCACGAGCTGGACGATCGTCCTGCCGTGCACCACGACGTGCACATTCTGGCGGCCGAAACTGTTGACCACGGTGCCGTTGGCAATGACAAGGTCTGGGGTGTGGGACATCGTTGTCCTCCTTCGAGAAAGAAAATTAGTGGGACGGTGCGGGCAGCCGGGTGGCGTGCTGCGCCGTCGTGAGGGCGGCATCGAGGTTTTTCGAAAGCCCCTTGCGGGCCTTGACCGGTGGCGGCGCGAAGGCGCCGGCCCGGTGCGGACCGGACTGGAGGTTGACTACGGACTGGGCCATCTGGATGCCAGCGGAAATGCCGTCCACCACGGGGACGGGGATCTGGCCTGCAAGCTCGCGGGCAAGTCCGGCGAGCGGCGCGCCGGCGAGGATCACGACGTCGGCCCCGTCCTCGGCGACGGCCTGGCGGCTGAGCGCCAGCAGGGTCTCCTTGAAGTCCTGCTGCACGGAACCGATGCCGTTGAGGCTCTCGTTGATGGAGCGGATCGAGGCCAGCCGGCCGGCGAGCCCGAACCGTTCAACGCAGTCCAGATACCAGGGCCGGATGCGGTCCGAGATGGCGATGATCGAGAACCGGTGCCCCTGCAGGGCGGCGGCGCAAAGTGCCGCCTCGGTAATTCCGATGACGGGGACGTCGGCGAGTTCCTTCAGCGCCGGCATCCCTGGGTCGCCGAATGCGGCGACCACCACGCCGTCGACGCTGGCGCCGTCGCGAGTGTACTCTGCGATGATTTCGGCGACGGCACCGGCGGCGATCAGCGATTCAAAGCGGGTTTCGATGTATTCGACGCCGTGGCCGGCGGTCCGGACTACCAGTTCGGTTCCGGGCGAGGCTGAACGCCGGGCTTCGGATTCGATCAGCGAAGTGACATCGTTGCTGATGTTGGGGTTGATGACAAGGAGTTTCATTACTTCTTCCGATGAAGGTCGGGTTCCGTCCGGCGGAAATTCTCCGGAAACTGTTCCCGGTATTTGTCGATGTGCGACTCCGACTGGGCAGCCGCCCGGTCAGGGTCACCGCTGGCGATCGCGGTGTAGAGCGCCCGATGTTCTTCGATGAGTTCGGGGAGGTCGCTCACATGCCGGAACAGCCAGTGCATCCGGCCCTGGAGGGGTTCGAGCGCCGATTTGAGGAAGCCGTTGTTGGCGATCCGGGTGATGGCATCGTGGAATTCGCTGTTGGCCCGGTGGGCGTCCATAATGGCGCCCTTGGCTAGAGAGAGCTCGGCCACGTCCAACAAGGCTTCCAGCGCACTGAGGTCCTCCGGTGTGGCGCGGGCCGCGGCCAGCCTGCAGGCCAGCACTTCGAGCGACTGGCGGACGTCGAAGAGATCCTCCACGTCTTTGGGGCTGAGCGAGCTGACTTCGGCCCCGCGAGCGCCGCGGTCGCTGACCAGGCCTTCCTGGCGCAGCATTCGCAGCGCCTCGCGGACCGGGAGGCGGGAGACGTTGAATTCGGCGGCGAGGTCGCGCTCCACCAGCCTGGTGCCGGGAACGTAGTGCCCTTCAAAGATCCTGTTGCGGAGGGTGTCCCGGACAGCCTCCCGGAGGGGGCGTTCCTTGTCCTGGGTTTCTTCTGCGGTAAGCATGGTGCTCCATTTCGGGTTCTTTATGGCACTGCGTTCCCGGCTTCGGGAACTGGTGTTTCGTGGCCTAGCTTAGACAGGGAGCCGCTTGTTGTAGTTC
>NZ_CAKKMM010000645.1:0-2791 GCF_918698205.1 Microbacterium sp. Bi128
TCCTGAACGTCATCACCAACGATGGTGGAACCATCGAAAAGGTTGACATCTGGGGCCGTCGTCGCCTGGCTTACGAAATCCAGAAGAAGTCCGAAGGTATCTACGCCGTGGTGAACTTCACCGCTGAGCCGGCTACCGCCAAGGAACTTGACCGCCAGCTGAGTCTCAACGAGACCATCATGCGCACCAAGATCACCCGCCCCGAAGAGCAGAAAGTTGTTGCTGAGTAATTCAGCGGCCAACCTTCAATCTTCATCCCCGCAGGAACGCACAAGGAGGCAGTAGATGGCAGGCGAAACCACTATCACGGTTATCGGTAACCTCACCAATGACCCCGAACTCAGGTTCACACCGTCCGGTTCGGCCGTAGCGAATTTCACCATCGCTTCTACTCCCCGCACCTTCGACCGGCAGTCCAATGAGTGGAAGGACGGGGAAACCCTGTTCCTCCGCGCTTCGGTCTGGCGCGAAGCAGCCGAAAACGTCGCCGAGTCCCTGACCAAGGGCATGCGCGTTATCGTCTCCGGCCGCTTGAAGAGCCGTTCCTACGAAACAAAAGAAGGCGAGAAGCGCACCGTTATCGAGCTTGAGGTCGATGAAATCGGCCCTAGCCTGCGCTACGCCAACGCCAAGGTCAACCGCACCCAGCGCTCCGGCGGTCAGGGTGGTCAGGGTGGCTTCGGCGGCGGCAACAGCGGCGGTGGATTCGGTGGCGGCCAGGGTGCAAACCAGGGCGGCAACACCGGTGGGACATGGGGCGGCAACCAGCCCGCCGCGCAGGAAGACCCGTGGGCCACGCCCGGGGTCAGCAATGCGGGCGGCGGCTGGGGCAACGGCCCGGATTCCGAACCTCCCTTCTAAACAACATCTAAGGTCCGGCAACGAAAACCGACTGGCCGCCGCAAGGCGGTCTGGTGCAGACTGCGCCGGATCACCACCATCCCGTGGATCAATATCCACGGGCTCCATCGAATAGGAGCTCCACGATGGCTAAGGCTGAACTCCGTAAGCCCAAACCAAAGTCCAACCCCTTGAAGGCCGCTGACATCACTGTCATCGACTACAAGGACGTAGCATTGCTGCGCAAGTTCATCTCCGACCGCGGAAAGATCCGCGCCCGTCGCGTCACTGGCGTCACGGTGCAGGAACAGCGCAAGATCGCCCAGGCAATCAAGAACGCCCGCGAAGTTGCTCTGCTGCCTTACTCCGGCGCTGGCCGCGGCTAAGGAAGGGATTAACTAAAATGGCAAAGCTCATTCTGACCCACGAAGTAACCGGTCTCGGTGCTGCTGGCGACGTTGTCGAGGTCAAGGACGGTTACGCACGTAACTACCTGCTGCCCCGCAACTTCGCCCTGACCTGGTCCAAGGGTGGCGAGAAGCAGGTTGAGTCCATCAAGGCTGCCCGCGTTGCCCGCGAGCACGCTTCCCTGGAAGACGCTCAGAAGCAGGCTGCTGCACTCTCCGCCAAGCCGGTCAAGCTGGTCGTCAAGGCTGGCGCAACCGGACGCCTGTTCGGCACCGTCAAGCAGGGCGACGTGGCCGACGCTGTTGAGGCCGCAGGCCTGGGCCGCATCGACAAGCGCAAGGTTGAACTGCCGGCACACATCAAGTCGACCGGTTCCTACCAGGCAAACGTCCGTCTGCACGACGACGTTTCCGCTGTGATCGAACTCGACGTAGTCGCAGGCAAGTAGCCCTCACCGGCTGCAGTCCTGAACTGCTGGAAGGCCCCCGCCTCCGGACCTCTCTGAGGACCGAAGGCGGGGGCCTTCTGCTTTAACCCCAACACGAGGTCACTTGCGGTCCATGTTGGACGGCGTCATGGGCCGTAGGTGACCCCGCGTTGCTTTGGCGGGGCGGATCCCCTTAGGCGTGGTGCAGCGCCGTGGTGACATGCCGGTAGCCGAGCCGGACGAGTTCGGTGAGCACGGCCTCGTCGACGTCGTCGAGCTTGTTGACGTACAGGCAGCCGGCGCCGAGCTTGTGCCTGCCCAGCCTGCCGAGGAGTTCGGCGGCCTCCGGTCCATATGTCAGGCCGTAGAGCGACAGGCTGGATTTCCTGGGGGAGAAGCCCACCGCCGCGGCATCGCCCTCCCTGCCGCTCGCGTACTTGTAGTGGTAGCGGCCGAAGCCCACAATCGTCGGACCCCACATTTGCGCCGGTTCGCCCGTTATTTCGGACATCAGTGCCAGCAGGCGGAACCCGTCGGCGCGCCGGACCGGATGCTCGACGGCGGCCAGGAACTCCTGAACCGACGCGCCGGTTGCCTGCGTTTTGTTTTCAGCCATGAGGGCAGTCTTGCAGAGCGCGACATTCCTGTCAGGCGGGGAGGGTGGCCGGGAATAAATCCCCCTGCCCGCCGCTTCTAGAGGTAGATGCAAACGCATGTAGTCGCGTTGCTGACCAGGATTCAACTTAGGAGCACTCCGTGGAAACCCGCCGTATCACCGTTATCTCCGCCGGACTCGGCGTCCCCTCCTCAAGCCGCCTGCTCGCGGACCAGCTGGCGGCCTCGGCCGAGCGGCAGCTTGCCGCGGCCGGCTACGCCGTGGACATCGAGGTCCTGGAGTTGCGGGACCTCGCCGTGGACATCGCGAACAACTTTGTAACCGGGTATGCGGCTCCGCGGCTCGCCGAAGTGATCGCCGGCGTCGAGGCCTCTGATGGCCTGATCGCCGTCAGCCCCGTGTTCAGCGCGTCCTACAGCGGGCTTTTCAAGTCCTTCATCGACGTGCTCGATCCCAAGGCGCTCGAAGGCAAGGCCGTGCTGATCGGGGCCACCGCCGGC
>NZ_CAKKMM010000646.1:0-2790 GCF_918698205.1 Microbacterium sp. Bi128
TAAGAGACAGCTGTGGCGCTGTCCCTGTGGCTTCCAGCTCGACGGCGGTATCCAGCCGGGGGACGGACTCCACTTCGCCGACGGTTTCCAGGCGGAGAGCGTGTTCCAGCCGGAGGGAGGGTTTCAGTTGGGCGGGATCCAGCTGGATGGGGGCGAACAGGGCGTCCATCAGGCTGCTGCGGGGCTTGCCGCGGCCTGCTGACCCGGCGGCCTGCTCTTCGCCGCAGCACCGCGTCAGCCGGGCGCCGGCTCCTCACCCCCGGTGCGCCAGCCGGGGCCGGGCCGGCACCAGCGCCGTGGGGGAGGCCACCTGCAGCCGGTTCGCAGGGATACCCGGCAACCCTGATGCCGCGTCCAGAGGAAACGTCACGATGTCGCCGGAGCGTTCGTGGGCGACGTGCAGCAAGCCGTCGCGGACCACGTGGTGCCGGGGCCAGTCGCCGCCGCTGGGGACGTCGGCCACCGGACGCAGCGCCGCGCCCCCGGCCTCCACCTCCAGCACGCAGACCCGGTTCGAACCGCGGACGCCCACATAGGCGTACCTGCCGTCGGCCGCCAACGCGATCTCTGCCGCCGAATCATCCGGCTGCGCCCCGGCGGCGCCGGCGGGCCCGACGAATCCGAGCCGGAAGTCCCCGGAGTCCGGCGACAACCCGGCCACAGCCACCTCGATTGAATACTCGGTCACCACAAAGACATGGCCGCCCTGATGCTGGACCAGGTGCCGGGGGCCGCTGCCCCGCGGCAGGACCACCTCGTGGTCCAGGGCCGGCCCCAGAGCCAGCCCCGGTCCGGATCCGACATTCCAGATCCGCAGCAGGTCGTGGCCGAGGTCGGTGGTCATCACCCTGCCGTCGGCCAGCATAAGTGCCGCATGAGCGCGGCTCGGCCGTTTTTCCCGTTCGCCGGGGCCGCCGCCGGGAGTCTCACCGTACGGGTCGCGCGATTCGACGCCGGCCGTCCGGTCAACAATGCCGCCGTCGGCGTCGAGCTCATAGAACAGCACCCGGCCGTCGCCCCAGCAGCAGACAACGAGGAAACGGCCGGAAGGCTCGACGGCGACATGGCAGGCCGCGTCACCGGCCGGCCACGCCGGGCCCGCGGGCTCCAGTCCAAACGCGCCGGCCCGGCGGTAGGCCCGGACGGTCCTGGCCTGCTCGGCCACGGCATAGACCACAGGGAGAGACGGGTGGACCGCCAGGAAGGACGGCGAGTCGGCCGCCGCCGCAACACCCAACCAGCGCAATGTGCCGTCGGCCGCCGCGGCAACCGCGCCGATCCCCGTGCCGCGGCCGCCGGAATCTGCCGTGTAGGAGCCGGTCCAGATGAGATCGTGGGCAGGGAGGGAGTCCATGCTGCCATCCTGCCAGCCGCCGCCGCCAAGGCATCCCAAGCAGGCGTCACAATCCGCCGCCGCAGTCCGCCGCAAAACCCGGACTAATCACAGCAGACCCAATCACAGCTGGCCGCGGGCGGCTTCGGTAGCATGGGGCAATCGAGCAACTGCAGCAAAAGGAGGTGGGTCCCGTTCACGCAAGTCCAGAAAGGATGCCCGCCCAGCAGTGCCGGCCTCGGCCAGCTCACGGTGAGGGCGTCTGACACCCGACCGAAAGGCGCACCCATGCCAGTAATCCGCCATCTTTCCCCGCACGAGATACTCACGGCCAGGCTCCGGGCAGCCGGCTGCGTGTTTGCCGAAGACGAGGCCCGCCTGCTGATCGACGCGGCCCCGACCCCGGAGGCGCTCGAACGGATGGCCGGCCGGAGGGTCGCCGGCCTTCCCCTTGAACACATTCTCGGTTGGGCGGAATTCTGCGGACTCCGCATCGCGGTCGACGCCGGAGTCTTCGTGCCCCGCCGCCGGACGGAATTCCTCGTCCGGCAGGCCGCTGCGTTCCTGGACGCAAGCCGCATGGCGCGGGGCGACGCCCCGGCACCGGTCGTTGTCGATCTGTGCTGCGGGTCCGGCGCTGTCGGTGCGGCGCTCGCGGCCCTCGCCGGCCCCGCCGAACTCCACTGCGCCGATATCGACCCCGCGGCCGTGTCCTGTGCACGCACCAACGTCCTGCCCCTGGGCGGGGAGGTCCACGAGGGTGATCTCTATGCTCCCCTCCCGGCGGCCCTCCGGGGCCGGGTCCGGCTGCTGGCCGTCAACGCCCCCTACGTTCCCTCGGCAGACATCGAAACCATGCCGCAGGAAGCGCGCGTCCACGAGCCGCGGGCCTGCCTCGACGGCGGCGCCGACGGGCTTCAGGTGCAGCGGCGGGTCGCCGCCGGCGCGCGGCAGTGGCTGGCGCCCGGCGGCCACGTGCTGATAGAGACCAGCCGCCGGCAGTCCGCGCAGACGGCCGGAATCCTCCGCGGGCACGGACTGGCGGCCCGGGTGCTGCGCTCGGAGGAACTGGGGGCCACCGTGGTGGCCGGCGTGCTGCTGCCCTCCGGCGGGCGGTAGCCGGCAGGGGCGGCGACGGTGGCCCCTCAAAGAAACTCCTAGGGCAGTTTGTCCCCGTCCACGTTGGTGGCGGGGCCAGCCGGGGTGGCGCCGCCCTCGTCTGACCAGTCCTGGCCGGTCTGGTCGGTGAGCGCAGGGTCGGAATGGACATCGCGGGCCGCGGGTGCCGGCGTTCCGGGCGTGGCTGCTCCCGGTTTTCCGGGCGTGGCCGTTCCGGGCGTGGCCGCGGACGTGCTTCCGTGGCCGGCATCGCGGTGGACAGCGGAGCTTATGACGGTACCGGCGCGGCGCGCGGCTTCGCCGAGATGCTCGGAGACCTCGGGGGCTTTGTCTTTGAC
>NZ_CAKKMM010000647.1:0-2786 GCF_918698205.1 Microbacterium sp. Bi128
TGTCCATGACGACGTTCTTGCCCTCCCAGGACCACGCCGACCGCGGCCGGTCCCAGTACAGCTCGATGCCGTTGCCTTCGGGGTCGTTGAAGTAGAACGCCTCGCTGACGAGGTGGTCCGCGCTGCCGGTGAAGGACTGGGGCTCGTACTGGGCCGCAGTGGCGATGGTGGCCGCCAGGGAGTGCTGGTCCTCGAAGAGGAGGGCGGTGTGGAAGAGCCCGGCCTCGCCGCGGGAAGGTAGATTCAGGCCCGGGGCAGGCGCCAGATGCACCAGCGGCTTCTGCTGGCGCCCAAGGTAGAGCCCGCCGTCCTGTTCGGCCACAGTCTCCAGGCCGAGGGCGCGCTGGTAGTAGTCGGTCATGAGCTTCATGTCGCCGACCTTGAGCATCACGGTGCCCATGGTGAGTTCGGCAGGAAGGAGGTCCTGGGTGCTGGCTTCTGCGGTCATGGCAATGCTCCGTGGATTCTGTAGCCACCGGCCTTCGGCGACTCTACATAAAGATAAATTACTTGAAGCTTCAATTTATTCCAAAACATGGACTGGCGCCCGGTCCACCGGCAGCCCACGCAGCACGATATGCCGGATCCGGCGGAGCGTGGCCGGATTGCTCCGCGGATCCTCGGCGGTGACGAGGACATCAGCGCTTGCCCCTTCACCGATGGACTCCGCGCCGAGCCAGGTCCGCGCAGACCAGCTCGCGGCGTTGAGGGCGGCAGCGGCGGAAAGGCCGGCGGCGTGCAGGGCCTGGATCTCGTCCACGATCCTGCCATGGCTGATCACGCTGCCGGCGTCGGTGCCGGCATAGATCGCCAGCCCGGCCTCGTGGGCTTCGAGGATCCGCTCCGCCCGGCGCTCCCACAGCGAGCGCATGTGGGCTGTGTAGCGGGGGAACTTGGCCGCCGCCCGGGCGGCGATGTCCGGGAACGTGGCGATGTTGATCAGGGTGGGCACGATCGGAACACCCTGTTCGAGGAAGCGCGGCAGGTGCCGCGGCAGCAGCCCGGTGGCGTGCTCGATGCAGTCGATCCCGGCGTCGAGCATGTCGTCGAGGGTGTCTTCGGCGAAGCAGTGTGCGGTGACGCGGGCCCCCTCATCGTGGGCGGCCTGGACGGCGTCCTTGACCGTCCGGGCGGGAAAACTGGCGGCGAGATCGCCGGCGTCGCGGTCGATCCAGTCCCCCACGAGCTTGACCCAGCCGTCGCCCGCGCGGGCCTGCTTGCGCACGGCCTCGACGAGATCCTCCGGTTCGACCTCGACGGCCAGGCCAGGCAGGTACCGCCGGGTCCTGGCGAGGTGCCTGCCGGAGCGGATGATCCGGGGCAGGTCCGCGCGTTGCTGGAGCCAGCGTGTGTTGTGGACGGCGCCGGCGTCGCGGACCAGGAGCGTCCCGGCGTTGCGGTCCGCCAGGGCCTGGGATTCCGCGGTGTCCTCGGTAACGTCCCCGCCCGGGCCGAGGCCGATGTGGCAGTGTGCGTCCACGAGGCCGGGCATGACCCAGCCGTCCAGCACGAGCTCCGGCGCGGCCGCGGGCCGGCGAAAGGTCAGCCGGCCCTCCACCGACCACAACCCGTAGCGGACCTGGTCCGCCGCGGTGAGGATGGGGCCGCTGAACTCGATGATGCCGGTCATGACCTAAAGCCTAATCCGCATGACGATCCGCCGGCCAAGACCGTCCAGCCCCAGCTGCGCTTCGTGGATCCGCAGGGCGCCCAACGCCTGTCCTGGCTGGGCGAGTTCCTCGAAACCGCAGCTCGCATAAAACGGCGCATTGAACGGGACGCCTGCGAAGGTGCAAAGCGTCATCGATAAATAGCCACGGCTCCGGGCCGCATCAAGGGCCGCCTCCACCAGGGACCGTCCTATCCCCCGCCCGGCGGAGTCCGGCTGCACGGAGAGTTGTTCCAGATGGGCCTGGCCGCCGACCTCGTCAATGCGGGCAAACCCTACGGGCGGGTTTCCGGCGACAAGTATGAAGAGCGGCTCAACCGGCGTCGTCAACTCCGGAGTCGGGAGCGTCTGGTTCCCCAGCTCCGCTTCGAGGATGCGGTCTGCTGAGGCCTCGAGAACCGGCAGCGCCGGGATATCTTCCGGCGTCGCCGTCCGGATGCGGGGCAGCGCCTTGGGTAGAGTCACCGTGCCACGCTAACACCGCGGTCCGCCGTCCGCGTCACACTCGAGGGCCGGCCGGAGGTGCGTGGTAGTTTCGTCTACGACCACACGGGTGCCCCTGCAGGGGCTGAGATCGGGCTGACGCAGCCTGCGACCGTTGAACCTGTCCGGGTAATGCCGGCGAAGGAAGTGAGCTTTTCCGTGAACACCCAAGTGACACAGCACAGCCCTGTCCAAATTCAGTCCGCAGCCACCACACAGTCGCTGAAGTCCCACTCGCTGGCCTTCAGCACGGACCCGGAGCATGGCATCCGCGTGCCGGTGACCGAGATCGCCCTGGAACCCTCCCCGGGCGGCATCCGGAACCCGCCGTTCCGGGTGTACCGCACTGCCGGCCCGGGCAGCGATCCGGTCCGCGGGCTGGAGCCGTTCCGCACCACCTGGATTGAGGCCAGGGCGGACACCGAACCCTACGCCGGCCGCGAACGGGAGCTGCTCGACGACGGCAAATCGGCGGTGCGCCGCGGTGCTGCGTCGGCCGAGTGGCGGGGCGGCCGGCCGGTGCCGCGCCGGGCCGTTGAGGGCAGGACCGTCACGCAGATGCGCTACGCCCGGGACGGTGTCATCACCCAGGAAATGCGGTTCGTCGCGCTGCGCGAGAACTGCGATGTGGAGC
>NZ_CAKKMM010000648.1:0-2782 GCF_918698205.1 Microbacterium sp. Bi128
GTAGTTGCCGCAGCTGAAGGCGTCGGTGCCCGGCACGTCCTCCCACTCGACGTCCTCGGCGATCGCACGCAGGGAATCGGTGACGGCCGTGACGACGTCACCGAGATCGGGCTCGCCCCACATGATGAGGTGGAAGCCGGTGCGGCATCCGAACGGCGAGATGTCGATGACGCCGTCGATGCGGTCGCGGAGCAGGCTGGCGAGCAGATGCTCGATCGTGTGGATGCCGGCGGTGGGGATCTCACCCTCGTTGGGCTGCACCAGACGGACGTCGAAGTTCGAGATGACGTCGCCGCGGGGCCCCGACTCGGTGCCGATGAGGCGGATGTAGGGAGCGAGGACGGCGGTGTGGTCGAGCGTGAAGCTCTCGACGTCGGCCATGGGGTTCCTTTCGGCGGCGTGCAGGGGCGCTTCGAGCCTACGCGCGCGCTCGGCACCGGGCGTCGCGTGGGTCTTCGCGTGACGCGCTAGGGTCGAGGCCGTGCCCGCGCCTGCCCGTTTCCTCGTCGTGCTCGACGCCGACTCCACCCTGATCCGCAACGAGGTGATCGAACTCCTCGCCGACGAAGCCGGACGCGGCGCCGAGGTGGCCGCGGCGACCGAAGCCGCCATGCGCGGCGAGGTCGATTTCGCCGCGAGCCTGCGCTCGCGCGTCTCCGCGCTGACCGGCGTCCCGGTCTCGGCCTTCGCGCGCGCGATCGCCCGGATCGAGCCGACGCCGGGCGTGCGCGAGCTCATTGACGCCGTCCACGCCCGTGGCGGGCGCGTCGGCGTCGTCTCGGGCGGGTTCCACGAAGTGCTCGACACCGTCGCCCCCGATCTCGGCGTCGACGTGTGGCGGGCGAATCGCCTCGCCGTCGCCGACGACGCCCTCACGGGCGAGGTGGACGGGCCGATCGTGGATGCCGCGGCCAAGGCCGACACGCTGCGCGAGTGGGCGGCCGACCACGGCGTGCCGATCGGGCTGACCTTCGCGATCGGCGACGGCGCGAACGACCTGCGCATGATGGCGGCCGCGGGCCTGGGGATCGCGTTCAACGCCAAGCCCGCCGTGCGCGCCCAAGCCGATGTCGTGATCGGCCGCGTCGACCTCGCCGAGGTCATCGCGCTGCTCCCCCGCTGACGTCGCGCGGGGCGTCGCTCGCGGGAGCGCCGGGTCACGGCATCCGTGTTCCTGCCACGAGAACAGGCGATGCGCCGAGAACAGGCCGACGTCGGCAGAATCGGCCTGTTCCGGGCGCATGCCCTGTTGTCGTCGCGGCTCTGAGGCGCGCGGGCCCGCGGCCGCCCACGGCGGGGGTGGCCGATGTCGGAGGCCCGTCGTATCGTCGCGCCATGGACGTCATCCTGGTTCCCGGTCTCTGGCTCACGGCATCCTCGTGGGATGCCGTGGTGCCCACGCTCGTCGCGGCGGGTCACCGGCCGCATCCCCTCACGCTGCCCGGCAGCCCGAACGCGCGCATCGACGACTGGGTCGACGCGGTCGTGCGGCAGATCGACGCCGTCGACTCCCCCGTCGTACTCGTCGGTCACTCCGGCGGCGGGAACGTCGTGTGGGGTGCGGCCGACCAACGCCCCGACCGGGTCGCGCGCGTCGTGTTCGTCGACACCATGCCGCCGCCCCCGGGGGCGATGATCTCCGAATTCCCCGTCGAGGACGGCACGGTCCCGTTCCCGGGGTGGGACTTCTTCGACGCGCCCGACGTGGCCGACCTCGACACGGCGACGCGCGAGCGGACCCTGTCCGACACCGTCGCCGTGCCCGGGCAGGTGCCCACCGATCACCTCCCCCTCACCGACGAGCGGCGCTACGGCATCCCCGTGACGATCCTGTCGGGACAGCTGGACGCCGAGAGCCTGCCCGCCGTGCTCGCCGAGTGGGGGCCGTGGGCAGAAGAGTTCGGCCGTATCCGCGACACCGAGGTGGTGCACCTCGGTTCGGGGCACTGGCCGCAGTTCTCACAGCCCGCGGCATTCGCCGAGACGCTGCGGAACGCGGTGCGGTGAGATTCCGAGGCGGTTGTCAGTGCCCCATGCCGAGGCCGCCGTCGACGGGGATGACGGCGCCCGAGATGTAGGCGGCGTCGTCACCGGCGAGCCACGTCACGACACCGGCGACCTCGTCGGCGGAGGCGAAACGACCTGCCGGGATGTTCTTCTTGTACTCCGCCTGCGTATCCGCGGGGAGCTCGGCGGTCATGTCGGTCTCGATGAACCCGGGGGCGACGACGTTCGCGGTGATGCCGCGGCCGCCGAGCTCGCGCGTGAGCGACCGAGCGAAGCCCACGAGCGCACTCTTCGAGGCCGAGTAGTTGATCTGACCGGCCGAGCCGTAGAGACCGACGACGCTCGAGATCAGGATGACCCGGCCCCAGCGCGCCTTCAACATCCCCTTCGACGCGCGCTTGACCACGCGGAATGCACCGCCGAGGTTCGTGGAGACGACGCTGTCGAAGTCGTCCTCGCTCATGCGCAGAAGCAGGGTGTCCTTGGTGATGCCCGCGTTGGCGACGACCACGGCGATCGGTCCGAGCTCGGCCTCGACCTGCGTGAACGCCGCGTCCACCGCTGCGGCGTCGGTGACGTCGGCGCGGACCGTCAGCGTTCCCTCCGGCCCCTCGCCCGAACGAGCCGTGACGGCGACGCGCCAGCCCTCGGCGACGAAGCGTTCGGCGATGGCACGCCCGATGCCGCGGTTTCCTCCGGTGACGACGACGACGCGGTCCTGGGACATGTGAGACTCCTGCGGTGCGAGGGACGGAACCGGCCCAGCCTACCGACG
>NZ_CAKKMM010000649.1:0-2780 GCF_918698205.1 Microbacterium sp. Bi128
GGCCACCGGCTGCCACCAGCCTCGCGGCGAGGGCCCGGATCTGCGGTTCCCCGGAAAAGACGACCGGCGCCTTTTCCAGACCGCGGCCGCGGTCCAACCAGACCGAGTCCGGCCCGTTGACAAAGATGTCTGTCACGGCGGGATCACGGGTGAGCGGTTGCAGGGGGCCCAGGCCGTTCAATTCCGCGCTGATGCTCTCCACTGCGGCCAGGGCGCCGGCCGTGCCGAGCAGCCGCCCGCTCGCCTGGACCGCGGCCGCCACCCTTGAGGGGGTCACCGGGGAGGCATCGGCCATGACGGACTCGCGCACGGACTCCAGCAGCGTCTGGTCGAGAAATCCCTGCGAGCGGCGGCGGCCCGGTGCCCGCCGGGCCGGACGTTCCGGTCCGGCCGGTTCTACGGCCGCGTGTGCACTCATGAGCCGTCTCCGCCGTTCAGCTCAAGGAGTCCGGCCGCGAACCGGCGGACGGCGCGCTGCCGGCCGGTTTCGAGAAGGCGGCCGAGTTCCGTTGCCCCGGCCAGATCCTTGATGTCCGGCATGATGCCCTGAAGGACAAGCCCCACGGAGCCGGCGATCAGCGGCGCATCCAAAGCGGCGCCGCGACTGGCCCGGACCACGAGCGCGGTGTCCACGGGTGGAAGCTCCTGCAGCAGCCAGGCCGTGGCGACGGCGGCCCGCAGCCGGGCGGGCGCCACGACGATGATCCGGTCGCATTCGCCGGCGAAGGCCCGCAGGGCCTCCCGTTCCCGGCCGATATCCAGCACCACCAATTCGCAGCCGCGGCGTGCGGCGTCAAGAACCGCGGCCACGGTGGTCGCGTCCACCCCGGCGGCTTTGTCACGGGTTCCCGGCCACGACAGGAAGGAGAATCCGCCGGCGACCGGCAGCGACTCCTCCAGCTGGGCGGGGTCGATACTGCCGCTCACCCCGGCCAGATCCGGCCAGCGGAGCCCGTGGGTTTCCTCGGCGGCCAGCGCAAGTTCCAGGCCCCCTCCCCGGGGGTCGCCGTCGATCAGCAGCACCCGGATCCCGGCCCCGGCGGCGGCCTGCGCGATCCAGATGGCGGCGGTCGTGGCCCCGGCACCGCCGCAGCCGCCGGTGAGACCCAGCACCAGGCCGCCGGCTTCCGGGGCGCGGGACCGGCTCAGGTATTCCGCCAGCCAGGCGGCCGCGTCCGGCAACACCGCGACGCGTTCGGCCCCGACGGCGGCGGCCAGATGCCATAACCCTTCCCCGTCACCTTCGAGGCCGAGCATCACGGCAGGGGTCCTCCGCCGGGGCGGCAACCCGCGGATGTCGCTGCCCACCAGCACAGCGGCCGCGGCGTCCCAGAACGGCGCGGCCTCGGCAACGTCCTGCACCGTCCGCAGCTGGCCCCCGGCTGCTGCGACGATGCGTTCCACCTCGCTGCGCAGCACATCGGCGCCGGTTACGAGCAGGATTTCCGCGGAATCCCCGGGGATCCAGGGCTCATGTTCCCGCGGTGGCGGTGAGCCTGGGCCACGGTCCTGGTGCCTGTTCATGCTGCCACTGTGCCCGGGCCGGGACCGCAGCGGAACCGCCGTCGTGGGCTATGTGGACAAGTCCGGCGTCTTTCCTGCGCCGCGGCCGGGGACCGAGCACGGATCACGTCCCGGAGCAGGGCAGAATTGATCCTATGTATCTGCTGCTCGCTGCCCACGCCGACGGCGCGGCACTGCAGCAGCTCACGGCCGATGGCGCCCCCGAACCCTCCAATCCGGAACCCCGTGTGGTCAGGGCCGGCGACCTCGCCGGAATTGTGCGCGAGTTTGAGGAGCGGCACCCGCGCTGGATCTGGCACCGTACGCAGGACTGGTATCCCGCGTTGCTGCGCGCCGGGGTGGAACTCGAGCGCTGCTACGACCTCACCTTGTGCGGTTCGATCCTGGCCCACTCGGAGTTCACCGCCCACACCGGCTACGCGCAGGCGGCGGAGAAGCTGACCCAGGACGACGAGCTGAACCAGCCCCCGCGGGGGCTGCAGCCTCCTGCCCCGCCGCCGGAACAAGGGGCCTTGTTTGATGCCCCGGCCTCCGGCCGGCGTCCCGGCCAATCCCTTGAGGCTCTCCGCGCCGAGTACGCCGCGCAGCAGGAGGCCCTGCGCCAGGCGGGACCTGCGCCCGGAACGGCCTCCGGCACGGTCGTCGTCCCTGACGCCGGCCGGCGCCAACGGCTCCAGCTGCTGCTCGCGGCGGAATCCGCCGGAGCCATGATCGCCGCCGAAATGCAGCACACCGGCGTCCCGTGGCGGGAGGAACTCCACGAGCAGATTCTCGCAGAACACCTCGGACCCCGCCCGGCTCCCGGTCAGCGTCCGGCCAAACTCGAATCGCTCACGGCCGAACTGAGGCTGCTGCTGAAGTCGCCCGCGCTGAACCCGGACTCGCCGCAGGAGCTCATGCGCGCCCTGCACCGCAACGGCATCGAAGTTAAAACCACCCGCCAATGGGAGCTGAAAGAATCCAGCCACCCCGTGATCGTGCCGCTGCTGGCCTACAAGAAACTGGCCCGTCTCCACGCGGCCAACGGCTGGGCGTGGCTTGATACCTGGGTGAAGGACGGCAGGTTCCAGCCTGAGTACATGGTGGGCGGCGTGGTCTCGGGCCGGTGGGCGTCGCGGGGCGGCGGGGCGCTGCAAATCCCGCGCCAGGTCCGCGGCGCGGTCCACGCCGATCCCGGCCACAAACTGATCGTTGCCGACGCCTCGCAGCTGGAGCCGCGCGTGCTCGTGGCGCTGGCCCAGGATTCCAAAATGGCC
>NZ_CAKKMM010000650.1:0-2770 GCF_918698205.1 Microbacterium sp. Bi128
CATCGAAACCCCGTACCGCCTTGTCGCCGAGGGTGTCGTCTCCGATGAGGTCAAGTACCTCACGGCCGACGACGAAGCCGAGGTCCTGATCGCACAGGCCAACGCACCGCTCGACGAGAACAAGCGTTTCGCGGAAGAGACCGTCCTGGTCCGTGCCCGCGGTGGTGGAGGCGAGCCTGTGCTGGTTCCCGCCGCCGACGTCGAGTTCATGGACGTTTCCCCGCGCCAGATGGTGTCCGTGGCTACCGCCCTGATCCCGTTCCTCGAGCATGACGATGCCAACCGTGCACTCATGGGTGCCAACATGCAGCGCCAGGCCGTGCCGCTGGTCCGTTCCGAGGCACCGTTCGTCGGTACCGGCATGGAGCGCGCCGCAGCCGTCGACGCCGGTGACGTTGTCATCGCCAAGAAGGCCGGTGTGGTTACCGAGGTCTCCGCTGAGCTGGTCATCATGCTCAACGACGACGGTACGGAAACCAACTACCGCATCAACAAGTTCGCCCGTTCCAACCAGGGCAACTGCTACAACCACCGTGTCCTGGTAAGCGAAGGCCAGCGCCTGGAGGTCGGCGGCATCATCGCTGACGGCCCGGCAACGGACCAGGGCGAGCTCGCCCTCGGTAAGAACCTGCTCGTGGCATTCATGTCATGGGAAGGCCACAACTTCGAGGATGCCATCATCCTCTCCCAGCGCATCGTGGCCGAGGACGTCCTGTCCTCGATCCACATCGAGGAGCACGAGATCGATGCCCGCGACACCAAGCTTGGTGCCGAGGAAATCACCCGTGACATCCCGAACGTGTCTGAGGAAGTCCTGGCAGGCCTGGACGAGCGCGGCATCATCCACATCGGTGCCGAGGTTGAGGCCGGCGACATCCTGGTCGGTAAGGTCACCCCCAAGGGCGAGACCGAGCTGACCCCGGAAGAGCGCCTGCTGCGCGCCATCTTCGGTGAGAAGTCCCGCGAAGTGCGCGACACCTCCCTGAAGGTGCCGCACGGCGAGTCCGGCACCGTGATCGGTGTCCGCGTCTTCGACCGCGACAACGACGACGAGCTGCCCCCGGGCGTCAACCAGCTGGTGCGCGTCTACGTCGCTGCCAAGCGCAAGATCACCGACGGCGACAAGCTCGCCGGCCGCCACGGCAACAAGGGTGTTATCTCCAAGATCCTTCCGATCGAGGACATGCCCTTCCTTGCCGACGGCACCCCCGTTGATATCGTCCTGAACCCGCTGGGTGTTCCGGGCCGCATGAACGTCGGCCAGGTGCTGGAAACGCACCTCGGCTGGGTTGCCAAGACCGGCTGGAAGATCGAGGGCGAGCCCGAGTGGGTCAAGCAGCTGCCGAACCTGCCACGCGAGAGTGGCCAGACCACTGTGGCGACGCCGGTCTTCGACGGTGCGCGTGAAGAGGAAATCACGGGCCTGCTCGATTCCACCAACGTCACCCGCGACGGCGACCGCCTGATCAACTCTTCCGGCAAGACCCGTCTGTTCGACGGCCGCTCCGGCGAGCCGTTCCCGGATCCGATCTCGGTCGGCTACATGTACATCCTGAAGCTCCACCACCTGGTGGACGACAAGATCCACGCCCGCTCCACCGGCCCGTACTCCATGATCACGCAGCAGCCGCTGGGTGGTAAGGCACAGTTCGGTGGCCAGCGCTTCGGTGAAATGGAAGTGTGGGCGCTCGAAGCTTACGGCGCCGCGTACACGCTCCAGGAACTGCTGACGATCAAGTCGGATGATATCCACGGTCGTGTGAAGGTCTACGAAGCCATCGTCAAGGGCGAGAACATCCCCGAGCCGGGCGTTCCTGAGTCCTTCAAGGTCTTGATCAAGGAAATGCAGTCGCTGTGCCTGAACGTGGAAGTGCTTTCCACGGACGGAACCACAATTGAAATGCGTGACTCTGATGACGCAGTCTTCACGGCTGCGGAAGAACTGGGCATCGATCTGTCTCGTGCAGAGCCCAGTTCCGTAGAAGAGGTTTAGCAGGGGGTTTACGACGGCGGGTTCGCACTCGCCGTCGTAAGCCACCTCCCTCTTCCCGTAACCCAAGACTTCAGAATTTAGAGAACAAGAGAGAACAGGGACCATATGTCCAGCGAATCCTCCTTCGGCCTCATGCAGATCGGCCTCGCCACCGCGGAAGACATCCGTGGCTGGTCGTACGGCGAGGTTAAGAAGCCGGAAACCATCAACTACCGCACGCTCAAGCCCGAGAAGGACGGCCTCTTCTGCGAGAAGATCTTCGGCCCGTCCCGCGACTGGGAATGCTACTGCGGTAAGTACAAGCGCGTGCGCTTCAAGGGCATCATCTGCGAGCGGTGTGGCGTTGAGGTCACCCGTGCGAAGGTCCGCCGTGAGCGCATGGGCCACATCGAACTCGCCGCCCCGGTCACGCACATCTGGTACTTCAAGGGTGTTCCCTCCCGCCTGGGCTACCTCCTTGACCTGGCACCGAAGGACCTCGAAAAGGTCATCTACTTCGCCGCCTACATGATCACGAGCGTCGACGCCGACAGCCGCCACGAAGAACTGCCCAACCTCCAGGTTGAGCACGACATCGAGAAGAAGCAGCTGATCGACAACCGCGACTCGGACATCGCCACGATCGCCCGCGACCTTGAGAACGAGCTTGCCCGTCTCGAAGGCGAAGGCGCGAAGGCTGCCGACAAGAAGAAGGCCCGCGACTCCGCTGACCGCCAGATGGCGAACGTCCGCAAGCGTGCCGACGCCGAAATCGAGCGCCTCGAGCAGGTCTGGGAC
>NZ_CAKKMM010000651.1:0-2770 GCF_918698205.1 Microbacterium sp. Bi128
GTCCCGGGCCGAGGGCTACGGACTGCCGCTCGTCGAGGCCATGTCCCACGGCACGCCGGTGATTGCCAGCGACATCCCGATCTTCCGGGAGGTCGGTGACGATGCCGTCAGCTACGTGCATCCGGACTCCCCGGCGGAGTTTGCCGAGGCGGTGCGCACGCTCGAGGACCCCGCCCTGTGGAAGGCCCGGTCCCGCCGTTCAGTGGAGCGGGCCGCAGACTTCAGCTGGGATGAGTCGGCGCGGCGGCTCGTGGCCGTCGCCGAAGAGGCCGTCGCGCTCCGGAACCGGCCCCGCGGCCGGAGATAGCCGGAACGGCTGTAAGTGGCCGGCGCGGAGATCCGTTCCGCTCCGCAGCCAAAGCGAGGCCGGGATGACGCCGGCGCCACGGGCCCCGACCACCCATTTGCCGCGGAGGGCCGCAATACGGAGCCTCATTCCGGCCATCTGCGGCGAATGGCCGCCGGCCTGCGGGCCTGTTGCGGCATGCGCGCCCTTTGAATAGAGGGACCGCCGTGCCGGTGGGGCCATGTGAGCCGCGGAGACGCAATGGAGGATCCTACAGGACGTCGACGCCGTCCAGGCGCAGTTGCACCGGGTCGTCGCTGCGCTTGGCTGCGGCCGCCGCCTTGACGGCCCGCATGACGGCCGTGGCAACCGCGGCCTGGGCGTAGGGGATGAACAGCAGGGTCCGGACCTCCTGGCCGGAGTCCCGGGGCACAGCATTCCGTGGCACAGCATCCCGCGTCGCAGCATCCCGCGCCACTGCATCCTGCGGCGGCGTGCGGCCGGCCCCGGCGGCCGCTGGCAGGATCAGGGGCGCGGGCCCGGCCGTCCGGAGGACGGTTCCCTGCGCCGCCAGCCGCTGCTGGATGGCATCCGTGAAATGGCCGACGGCGGTCCTGCCGCCGGTGACGGAGGCGACCCGCACGGCGGGCGGCAGCTGCAGCTCCTGCCGCAGTGCCAGTTCCCGGCTGGCGTACCCGGCGGGATCCCAGCGCAGCAGGGCGCCAACCCCGGCGGCGTCGTCGGCGGTGATGACCACCAGGCCGCCCTCGGAAGCGGGCCGCACCAGGGCCGCGGCGTTGAACCAGCGCCGGACCGCGTCCTCCCCCGCCCTCAGGTTTTCCCGGCGCAGCAGCGAATCGCCGTCGAGCAGCAGGGC
The DNA here is from genome assembly GCF_918698205.1 of Microbacterium sp. Bi128. Taxonomy (NCBI): domain Bacteria; kingdom Bacillati; phylum Actinomycetota; class Actinomycetes; order Micrococcales; family Microbacteriaceae; genus Microbacterium; species Microbacterium sp. Bi128. The sequence goes on from NZ_CAKKMM010000651.1 coordinate 1,164, forward strand.
CGCGGCGTACCCGCCGAAGGCCACGGGTTCGGCACCGACGGTGGCCACCACCAGGGCCGCGGTCTCCGCAACGGTGGCCTTGATCTGGTCCCCGGAGGAGGTGATGACCGGTTTTCCCGGAAACGCCCGGCCCAGCTCCTCCGCGGTGCGGAGGGCTCCCGTGGCGCCGCGCCTTAGCCTGGCGCCGTTGCACGTGCTGCAGCGCCAGGCCGGGGCCGGGGCCGAGCACCAGCGGCATTGCGGCACGGCGCTGCTCCCGCCCGGACCGGCGATCGCCAGCGGGCCGCTGCAGGCGGTGCAGCGGGCCGGTTCCCGGCAGGTGTCGCACACCAGCGAGGGGGCGTAGCCGGCGCGGGCCACCTGGACCAGGACCGGGCCCCGTTCCAGGCCTTCCTTGGCGGCCCGCCAGGCCGCGCCGGGGAGCCGGGCAATCCGGGCGAGCGGGTCATGCTCGAGTTCGTAGCTGTCGGCCGTGTTCAGGACCCGCGGGACTGTCCGCCGCGCGACGGCCCGGTCCGCTTCCACGGCCTGGGCCCAGCCGGAGGCGACCAGCCGCTCCGTTTCGGTGCTGCGCGAATGGGCGGCGAGCAGGCACGCGGCCCCCTCCTGGCCCGCCCGGAGCAGGAGGACTTCGCGGGCGTGCGCGTACGGGGAGCGCTGCTCGATGTGGAGGTCGTCGCCGTCGTCCCAGCAGATGACGAGCCCGAGGTTCGGCACCGGCGCGTAGGCCGCGGACCGCGTGCCCACGGCGACCCCGGCGGCGCCGCTGAGCACGCGCAGGAAGCTGCGGTAGCGCGGCGTCTGGCCGTCGTCCGCGGTGAGCCGGGCGACGTCGCCGGCGGGAAGCAGTTCCAGCAGGGCAGATTCCACGCGGTCAAGGTCCCGGTAGTCGGGCACCACGACGACGGCGCCGCGGCCGGAGATCCGCACCGCGGCCACGGCTTCGGCGATCATCCGCGGCCAGCCGGCGGGCCCGTACCCCTGCAGGGCGGTCAGCACGGCCCGGGGCGACTCCCCCGCGGCGAGGTGGGCGAGGAATGCCGCACCGTTGCGGTACCGGGTCCAGATGCTGCCGGCGGCCGGCGACGGAAGCGACACGTCGGTCGCCAGACCGAACGTCTCAGTGCCGAACAGCGCGGGATCGAGCCGGCCGTCCGGGGCGAATTCCTTTTCGAGCTTGGCCATGCGCGGCGGCACGGCCACGCGCAGGACATCGCTGACCGTTCCGGCGTAGCGCGAGGCGATCCGGCCGGCGAGCTCGGCCACTGCGGGGGTCAGGACCGGGACGGCGGAGAGCACCTTGTGCAGCGGCACCAGGGGGTGGCCGGCGTCGGATCCGGCGGTGCGCTCCAGCAGGTATCCGGCCAGTTCCTGCCCGTTGAATTTGACCTTGACCCGGACTCCGGGGATGGCGTCGGCGTCGAGGGCGGCGGGGACGCTGTAGTCGAAAGGCCTGTCCAGGTGGGGCAGCGAGGACTCGATCAGCACCCGCGCCACCGGCAGGTGGGCCGCAAGGGCCGGCCCGGACGCTTCCGCGGCGGAGGCGGGAAAACCCTGGAGCAGGGACAGCTGCTGGGGTTCACCGGGCGCGCCGCCGGCAGGAATGG
>NZ_CAKKMM010000652.1:0-2764 GCF_918698205.1 Microbacterium sp. Bi128
ACTGCATCCCCGGCGGCCGGGCACGCTCCCCGCCGGAGCTACAGCCGAAGGACCGGCTTCGGCGCCGGCGCGTTCTCCACACTGCTCAACCCCAAGGTCGGCCTGTTCTACCTCGCCGTCGTGCCGCAGTTCATTCCACACGGCGGCAACACGCTGGATACAGCCATGGTGCTCGGTGCCATCGAAAGCGCCATTGGATTCCTCTACCTGGCGGCTGTAGCCGTCGCGGCAGCGAAGGCGATGGCCTGGCTGCAGCGCCCCCGGGTGAGCAGTTGGCTCGAACGCGGCAGCAGCGGCATCATCGCCGCGCTCGGCCTGGGTGTACTGGCATCCAGCACCAGCTCGTAGCGGCGCGCCGGACCTCGACGGACAGGTGCAGTTCCCTATCCGGTAGAACGCCAACCCGCTCAAGAGCCGAGCTGGCTATCCGTCTTCCTCCTCTGGACATTCAGTTGGCTCATTGACTCCGTGAATTTCACGAAAACGGCGGCCGGTCCTGAAGAGGACCGACCGCCGCCGAATGAATATCAGGCTTGCATCAGGCCTTGGCCTTGCGCTTCACCCAGCCCCATACAGCCGTAGCCACCAGGAGCACCAAGCCGATGATGGCCAACCAGAGCAGACCCTTCACGGCGAAGCCCAGGATCGAAAGAATAAGCCAAATGATAAGCAGTGTGATTATTAGTCCCATACGGAAAGCCTAAGCCACCCAGGTGGCTGCTTCCGAACGATCAGTGATCGTGGCGGAAGATGGCCACGGCTTCGCGGACCGCGTAGTAGACGATGACCATACCGGCCACGGGGTCGGCCCACCACCAACCGGCAAAGGTGTCCAGCAAGATACCGGCCAGCACGGCGGCCGCCAGAAGACCGTCGATAAACGTCACCTTGCCCTCTGCTATCAGAACGGGATTGCCCAGCGCCATGCCCGTGCGGGCCTTTCCGGCTGAGAGGGCGAACATGACCACTGCCGTGACAGCCGTCCAGATAATTCCGGCGGGGCTCGGCCGTGCGTGGTGCCCGGCCGCCAAGGCAAGTCCGGACTGGATGAGCAGATAGAGGGCCAGGGCAACGAACGCCCCGGCGATCAGCCTCAACGCAAACCGTTGACGCCGTTCCCCGGTCCCGGAGAGTTCCCAGATCACCACGGTGCTGGCACCGATCTCGATCAGGCTGTCCAGGCCGAAGCCGGCCAGCGCCACCGATCCGGCCGTGATGGAAGTGACGGCAAGAACTGCCACTCCGACGACGTTCCAGCCCAACGTGATGCCCTCAAGGATGAACCCGCGACGTCTCAGGCGCGCCATCTCAGGGCGCTTCAAAATTTCAGGCAGCATCTGTGCTCTCTTTCCCGGCGCCCCCGGCGTTTCCGGCGATGGGTGCCGGCAGGCCGGCCAGCCGTTCGATGACGGCAAGCCCGGCCGGGGTGCCCGGCCAATGCCGCCGCAAAGACTCCGGACCCGCGGAGCGGATCACGGAACGAAGAACCAGGGCCATGATGATCACGTCATCGGCATAGCCAATCAGCGGGAGGAAGTCCGGAACAAGATCCAGCGGCAAGAGCAGATATCCCAGCAAAAGCAACAGCTTGATCCGGGCGCCGCGGGATACCGCCGGGTCGGCCGCCAAACGCCTCAGCACGCGCAACACATCCGGCAGCAGCCGCAACGCGTCCCGCATACCCACCGTCTCCGGATGGGACCTCGCATAGACCCACAACCCCAGCAGAAGAACCGCGTAGACGCCAACGAGCCCGGCCAGGATACCCAGCGCCGTCTGCCACCACTGCACGGCCCCTACTCCCCGGCCTCAGGCAGGCCATGGCCTGCCGGGGCATGCAGAGTCGCGTAGACCTTCTCGGCGTACTCGTCGAATACAGCGGAGCACTCGCGCAACCGCTCGTCGGCGGCCTGCGCTTCCGGCAGTTCCAGAACGTCACGGCTTTTCAGATCACGGTACCAGCGCCGCAAGCGGTCCAGGCTCTGCTCTTCCTCTTCCAGCTCCACCAGAGTGAACTTGCCGCTTCGGGTTTCCTTGGCGATCTCGGCCTCGAACGCCCCGCAATCGCCGGAGAATTCCTTCCACTCATCCAACCTGAGCTCCTCGAATGCCGAGCGCAGGCCTTCCACTCCCGCATCGCCGCTGCCCGGCGTGGGCAGGACAAGGACGCTGCCGGTTCCGCGGCCGGCCAGCTCCACGACCCTCGGCACGGCTTCCGAGAAGAACGGCGTGTCCGGAACGGTCCACACCCCTGAGGCCACTGGCGCAGCACCGATCCTCCGGAGCTCCCGCCACACACCGACCCTCGTCCGTGAGGCCTCACCAGTCAACCGGACAACAAGAACCAACCAATCCATGCGCCAATCATATACTGCTACAACAAGGTAAGTAACAGCTGTTACATCACCCACTGCCCTGGACGGCACAGATACCCGAGGGCCTCGGCCGGTACGTTCGGTCGGTCCGATGGAATCCCTTAGCCCTATCGGCCCGGTCTGAAAATACGGTAGCTCCGGGTGCCTTGGGATGGGACTTTCTGCCTGGCCCGAAGTGCAGGCCGCTTAGGCGGGTTCTGGATACCGACGGCGGAAACGATGCCCCCGAGGATGAGCAACACCGCCGTCACGGTCACCACCCGGTGAAATCCGTCGAGATCAAGTTTGCCGCCCATGACGAGGCCCACCAGCGCGATGCCGACCAGACCGGCAACCCTGCTGACGGCGTTATTCACTGCCGAACCGATACCTGCCTGCTGTTCCGACAC
>NZ_CAKKMM010000653.1:0-2757 GCF_918698205.1 Microbacterium sp. Bi128
GGCGCCGGCCAGCAGCCGGCGCCGCATGGTCCCGCCCGCCGCGACGGGTGTCACTGCGCCGACGACGACGCCGATCCCGAGGGCCGCGGGCAGCGGCACGTCGGGGTTCCGCAGGAAGTCGTTGAAGCCGATGGCGCCGAATTCCTTGAGCAGGACGGCGACCCAGAAGATCGGCAGTGAGAAGAACAGGAAGGCCATGAACGTCACGCCGTAATCCAGGGTGCTGTACTGCCGCAGGGCGGTGACGATGCCCAGGGTGATGCCGATCAGGATGGCGAGCACCGTTGCCGCGGTGACGAGGGTCAGGGTCTGGACGAGCGCGAAGCCGAGGGCCTCGGTGATGGGCTGACCGGCGATGTTTTTCCCGAGGTCACAGGAGTTGGCGAACGGAACGAGGCACTGGACAGCGCCGCCGAACCATTTGAAGTACCGCAGCGGGGCCGGGGTGTCCAGCTGCAAGAGCTCGGTCCTCGCGTCCATGAGCTGCTGCTTCTGGGGCGTGGGGTTGGCGCGGAATTCCTCGAGGGGATCGCCGGACGCCGCTGTCAGGAGATATACGAGGTAAGACGCACCGAGAAGGATGAGGGCGGCAGTCACGAGCCGCCGGAAGATGTAGGTCACCATTGGAATAGAACCTCGGAATTCGGGCCCAGGGATTGCCCGGACCGGTCGCGGAGTTTGGCCGGTTCCCGCCGATGTGGCGGCGGGACCACGGCATCGTCAGGGATGTCGCCAGAAAGGCGCCGGGACCGAAGAAGCTGTGGTCCCGACGCCTTTCCAGCAGTGTTACTTGGGGTCGCGGGCTACTTCTGCGCCCATTCCCAGAAGTTCCACCAAACGCCGGTCTGGTTCGGCATGTACTTCACACCGGTGATGCGGTCGCTGTACGCGTCCACGCCAACCGACTGGAACAGCGGCAGGCCGTAGGCCGAATCCCAGATCATCTTGTCGATCTGCGCAACGAGGCCGTCCTGCTTGCTCTTGTCGGTGGTGACAATCAGTTCGTCCATCAGCTTGTCGGCTGCGGGGTCGCTGAACTGGTTGAAGTTGGAGTCGTTGCCGGACTTGAAGATCTGCGGAACGCCGGACACGCCGACACCCGAGTTGCTCCAGCCAAAGATGGTGGCATCGTAGCTGCCGTCACCGAGGGCCTTGCCCCAGTCAGACTTGCCGAGGCCGCCGTCGACGATCTTGAAGCCGGCCTTGGTGGCGGACTCGCTGATCAGGGAGAAAGCGTCAACACGGTTGGGGTTGTCCTTGTTGTACATGATGCGAACTTCGGGGGTGGCGCCGTTGAGGAGCTTCTTGGCACCCTCGATGTCCACACCCTGGTAGGCGGAGGAACCATTGTTCTTGGCCGAGTCGGCGTACGGGGCCTGGTCCGGAACGAACAGCTGGGAGTCAAGCGGTGCAGCCTTCGGGTCCAGCTTCTTGACGATCTTGTCGACGATGTCCGTACGCGGGACGGCCTTCATGAACGCCTCGCGGACGTTCTTGTCGGCAAACGGGCCCGAGTAGTTCAGGTCGATGTGGTCGTACGCGAGCTGGTTGCCGACGTCGACCGTCACGCCCTGGCTTTCGAGTGCCTTGAGCTGCTCCACGGTGTCCGCGGATGCCTGCGGGGCGATGATGTCGGCCTCGCCGTTCTTGAGAGCCTGGACCTGGGCGGGTGCCTCACCGATGTAGCGGACGGTGATTTCGTCCAGATTGGCTTCCGGTCCCCACTTGTAGTCCTTGTTCTTGACCATGGTCAGGGACTGGTCCTGGTTGACGCTCTTGACGATGAACGGACCGTTGGAGAGGTAAAGGCTCGGATCGGCCGGCAGGGTCTTGGTGTCAAAGCCGGTGTTCCACAGGTCCGCCATAGCCTTGAGCTGGGCGTTCGCCGGCTTGGGGGCCTTGGAATCGCCGCGGGGCATGCCCTTCAGCAGGTCAATGAACGCCTTGGTGTCCGCCAGGCCTGCCTTCTTGGCCAGGACGTGGGCGGGGATGTCGACGCCGGGGCCGCCGATGGCGATTTCCCAGTCCGCGAAGGGCTTGGAGTACTTCAGCGTCATGCTGCGGCCGTCGTCACCGAGTTCCGGGAAGTCGGTGAGGGCGATACCGGTGGGGTCACCGGCGTAGGAGAAGTAGGACGTTCCGGTCTTACCTTCCGCGTCGGCGTCGTTGTAGTAACCGGAGAAGGCGGCCCACTGCAGCACAAGGTCGGCTGCGGTAACAGGAGTGCCGTCGGACCACTTCACGCCGTCGTTGATGGTGTACTTCACCGTCAGCGGATCGTCAGAGACCTTTTCCATCTTGCCGAACTTCTCATTGCGGACAACGTTGAGCTTGTTGTCGATGTAGAAGAAGCCCGAGTGCGTGGCGTAGCTGACCTTTGAATTGATGTCAGTGTTTCCATCGGCCGTGTTCGGGTTGAACGTATTAAACGCGTTGACCTCTACTACAGTTGCCGATCCGCCTTGCTTGCTTGCTGCCGCCGCAGTGGTCGGGGTTGTCCCGCCACTGTTGCCCGCGCAGGCGCTGAGGGCGATGGCAGCTGCTGCCGCCACGCCCACTGCTTTGGAAATACGACCCAAGCGCATTCCGCCTCCTTGTTTCTGTGGTGTGGGTGAGACCGGCGCCGAAGGCGCCAGACAGACGTCCACACTCCCCCAGCGGCAGTGTGGCCCGTCTCACATGGCATGAAGCGTAACCCCAAAGACCGTCCGGAGCCACCAAAGTTGACTCACCGTAAAGTTCGTTATGGAGCTGCAA
>NZ_CAKKMM010000654.1:0-2751 GCF_918698205.1 Microbacterium sp. Bi128
GCCGTCCATGACGAGATCGACATCCCCTTCGACACCGTGCGGCTCAAGATCGGCGGCGGCGAAGGCGGCCACAACGGACTGCGCGACATCTCCAAGGCCCTGGCCACCAAGGACTACCTGCGCGTGCGGGTCGGCGTCGGGCGTCCGCCCGGACGGATGGAGACCGCGGACTTTGTCCTGCGTGACTTTTCCGCGCCGGAGAAAAAAGAACTGCCCTTCCTCATCGACTCAGCTGCCGACGCCGTCGAACTCCTGGTCCGGGACGGCCTCACCGCCGCCCAACAAAAGTTCCACCCCGCCAAGGCGACGTAGCCCTCCCGGACGTAAACGCAGGCAAAACAGCACGCAGCCGAAACGCCCCGACCGCGGGCCGGCCCGGGCCCGCGGCAGGCGGGCGACGACTAAGTTGCATGCCGATTGCGTGTTTCCTTTCCAAGCTTTCCGCATTCCAGCTATGATCTGTCTACTCTCACGTCGGGGGATAGGGATACGCTACTTCTAAGTGGGCAGTCCGGGGTTGCTGTCTGCAAAGCGGTACGAAGGAAACTACATGTCGAGGGATTCGCTGGGCTGGGGGAATGTTTCCACTACATTGGCACCCGCCGAAGAAGAACATGCTGCCGGCCAGGTCGCGAGGCACGGCTGGTCCGGTTTGGCGCGGAACGCTGATGCCGAGCGTGTCCGCCAGGAACTGCTTGCCCAGGACCGGATGGGCGTCGTCATCACCGGCGACCGCGGCGTGGGCAAAACGCTTGTCGGCCGGACCGCCCTCGCGGGCTTCGGCCCCGAGGTGTACACCATCCAGCTCCGCAGTTCGGGGCCGGGTTCGGCAACGCCGTACGGCTGCCTCGCCTTCACCCTTGCGCGGCTCCCGCAGAGTTCCCTGGGCTCGCCGACCGCCATCCTGCACGGCATTACCTCGCTGATCCGCGACGACGCCGCCGGCCGCCAGTGCGTGATCCTGCTCGACAACGCCGGCGCCCTCGATGAACTCAGCACCGGGGTCCTGCTCAACCTGCTCCAGACCCGGACCGCCCGGTTGATCGCAACGGCCCAGCGCACCACTGACCTTCCGCCCGATTTCTACTGGCTCATCACTTCCGGCCAGCTCGCCGAGGTCCGGCTCGCCAACCTGACCGAGCTCGAGACGCTGGAGGTCCTGCAGTCAGCTTTGGGCCATCGGGTCTCGACCGCCCTGGCAAGCCAGCTGCACCAGCTGGTCGGCGGCAGCCCCACGCTCCTGCAGGCCGTCGTCTCCGAACAAATCGAACGCGGAAACCTGGTCCTGTCCGGATCCGTGTGGACACTGCTCGATGAGGTTGTGCTGGATGGCCGCACGGCGCTGGAGGATATCGTCCGGGCCAGGTATGCCAGGGAAACACCCGAGGCCCGGGAGGTCATCGACGTCCTCTCCTGCGCCCGGACCCTGCCCCTGTCCCGGCTCGCCAGGATGTACAGCCCCGGTGTCATCGCCGACATGGAAGAGGCCGGCCAGATCGTGGTCGACCGCGCGGACCGGCACCTCGTTACGCTGGGCGACCGCTACCTCGGCGACATTGTCCGCAACTGGCTCAGCGTGGAGCGCCGGCTGGAGCTCCGGGACAAGGTCCCCGGACACCAGGAACATGAACTGGACGAACTGACAGTCGAAGACCTGCTGGCCTACGCGGCGTGGACCCACGACTGCCACGCCCAGCTGGCCCCCGCCCACGCCGTCGCGGCTGCCAGTGCCGCCGTCAAGCTCTTCGACCCGAAATTTGCCCTCAAATGCGCCGGCAGCCTCTCTCCCTCGGACCCTGAATGGGCCGAAGGGCAGCTCCAGAAATCGGCTGCCTACCTCCAGCTCGGCCTGCCGCTGCAGGCCATGTCCGCGCTGGACGACGTCTCCGAACGGCAGGTCAACGGCCTTGCGGCCGAGAACTTCGCCGAATTCATCGCGGCGAAGGCTGACTGCATGGCGTGGCTGGACGACCGCTCCGGCCAGGTCCCCGAACTGCTTGGGCAGGCCAGGGTACGGCTCCAGGACCTGAGCCTGGACGAGCCGTCCCCCGCCCCTGCGGCGCTTGCCCGGGCGGGGCTCTGCCTGGATCTGTGCGAGTTCAACTATTTCTCTTTCATCGGGGATTTCCAGCCCATGATGCAGCGGCTTACCACCGCGGCCACCACGGACGTGCCCGGCGCCGATCCCGTGCACCGGCTCAGGTCGGCCATCATCCTGATGGAGGCCTGGTCCATGACCGGCCACGAACTCGACGCCCGCAAACTCATGCGGGAAATCGGCGGACAGCTGGGCGAGTGGTCCAACGTGCCGCGCATCCGGGAAAACTTCGCCTGGCGCTCTTTCAACGTGCTGCTCCTCTCGGGCCTTTGGCGCCAAGCCATCGACATGCTCAAGGACGCGAGCGGCCGGGCCGGGCACGGGCTGCATTCCGGCAGCGCCGCAACGGACCTCGCCGTCGGACTCGCCTATGTCTATGCCGGCCGCGGGTACATGGCTCTGGATCCGTTGCTGGCCGCGATCGCCCAGCTGGAGGTGCGGGCGAGCCTGCAGTCCCTGCGCCAGGCCTACGCCGCCACTGCTTTTGCCTACGCCCAGACCGGCAACTCGGTCCAGGCCACGATCTACCTGGACCGGGCCCGCTCGGCTGACGGCCCGGCCCGCTTCACGGTCGGCAGTTCCACCGAGTTCTGCATGGATATGGCGTCGCGGTGGCTCGGTGACCCCGAAGCCAAGGACCGGCTGATACGGAC
>NZ_CAKKMM010000655.1:0-2744 GCF_918698205.1 Microbacterium sp. Bi128
CTTCCGAAATGCACTGTATTCCCAAATGCACTGTAGCCAGGCCACCGGAGGGCGGCCTGGCTACAGTGCATCACGCAGGACTGACAAACTCACTGTCAAAACACACCGTCGCGGCGGCTTTGGACCGTGTGGGCCGGGTCTTAGGCGTTGAAGAACGCTTTCAGCTCGTCCACCCGGTCCAGGCGTTCCCACGTGAAGTCCGGGTCTTCGCGGCCGAAGTGACCGTGGGCGGCGGTCTTGGCGTAGATCGGGCGCTTGAGGGCGAGGGCGTCGAGGATGGCCCGCGGGCGCAGGTCGAAGATCTCGGCGATCGCGGCGCTGATGCGGGCCGGGTCCACGGTTTCGGTTCCGAATGTCTCAACGTAGGTTCCCACCGGGCGGGCCTGGCCGATCGCGTAGGCGATCTGGATTTCGGCGCGCTTGGCGAGGCCGGCGGCCACCACGTTCTTGGCGACCCAGCGCATGGCGTAGGCGGCCGAACGGTCCACCTTCGACGGGTCCTTGCCGGAGAACGCGCCGCCGCCGTGGCGGGCCATGCCGCCGTAGGTGTCGACGATGATCTTGCGGCCGGTGAGGCCGGCGTCGCCTACCGGGCCGCCAATCACAAAGGCGCCTGCGGGGTTGAGGATGTTGCGGGTCCGTGAGGTGTCCAGGTTGGACAGTGCCATGACCGGCCCCACCACGTGCTCGGCGAGGTCGGCCCGGAGCTGGTCCAGGCTGGTGCCTTCGGCGTGCTGGCTGGAGATGACGACAGTTTCGACTGAGACCGGGCGGTCGCCGTCGTAGCCCACGGTGACCTGGGTCTTGCCGTCCGGGCGCAGGTAGGCGAGTTCGCCGTTCTTGCGGACCTCGGTCAGGCGCTCGGAGAGCCGGTGCGCGAGCCAGATCGGCACGGGCATGTAGGACGGCGTTTCGTCGCTGGCGTAGCCGAACATGAGTCCCTGGTCGCCGGCTCCCTGGAGGTCGTAGTCGTCCTCCTGGCGGCCCTCACGCGCTTCGAGGGAGTTGAACACGCCGCCGGCGATGTCGTTGGACTGCTGGCCGATGGATACCGAGACGCCGCACCGGGCGCCGTCGAAGCCGTTGGCCGAAGAATCGTACCCGATGCCCAGGATGGTCTCCCGGACAATCTGCGGAATCTCGACATAGGCATCGGTGGTGACCTCGCCCGCGACGTGGACCAGCCCGGTGGTGGCCAGCGTCTCCACGGCTACCCGGGACTCGGGGTCTTTGTCGAGCAGTGCGTCGAGGATCGCATCGCTGATCTGGTCACAGATCTTGTCGGGGTGGCCCTCCGTCACCGACTCGGACGTGAAGAGCCGGAGCGCGGCGGGCGTGGACCCGTGGAAGGCGGGGATGTGCAGCGGTAAAGTCACTCAACTACCTTACTGGTTGGATAACGGACGTCCGGCGGCGTGTGTCCCCGTGCTAAGGAGATGTTGGTTACGCCGGGCTACGCCGGCGGTACAGCCCGGCTCAGCTCGGCGCTGATCCGGTCGATCACGGCAGCCGCGACGTCGGATTTGGAACCCGACGCCTCTTGGGGTTCGGAGCCGTCACGGGAAAGGATGACTACTGTGTTCGTGTCCTCGCCAAAGACCAAGTCCCGGCCCACCTGGTTGACGACCAGCAGGTCGCAGGCTTTCCGGTGCAGCTTGGCCCGGGCATAGTCCAGGACATCGCCGCCGGCATCGCCCGTCTCGGCGGCGAAGCCGACGATCAGCTGATTCCGGGACGCGGCGTCGCGGACCTCGACGAGTTCGCGCAGGATGTCGGGGTTGCGCACCAGGTTGATCACGGGATCGGCGACGTCGTCGCGCTTCTTGATCTTGGTCCCGGCGACGTCCGCCGGCCGGAAGTCCGCGACCGCGGCGGCCATGATGACGACGTCGGAGTCGGCGGCCGCGTGCAGCGCCGCCTCCCGCAGTTCCAGGGCCGTTTCGACCTGGACGATTTCGACGCCGGCGGGCGCCGGGACTTCCATGTGGGCGGCCAGCAGGCGGACGCGGGCTCCGGCGTCGCGGGCCGCGGCGGCCAGGGCCACGCCCTGCTTGCCGGAGGAGCGGTTGCCGAGGAACCGCACGGGGTCCAGCGGTTCCCGGGTGCCGCCGGCACTGATGGTCACCGTCAGTCCGGCCAACGGCGTAACCGCCGACTGCGCCGCTGCAGGCACGGCGGCCAGGGCAGTTGTCACGTCCGGGTCAACGGCCGGCATCGCCGCGGAAGTTGCGGAAGCGTTGGCGGCGGCCGCTTCGGCGCCGGCGAGGGCCATGGCGGCGGTGAAGATCGCCTCCGGCTCGGGCAGGCGGCCGGGACCGGAGTCGGCGCCGGTCAGCCGCCCGCTTGCGGGTTCCAGCACGGTGACGCCGCGGCTGCGCAACGTTTCGACGTTGGCCTCGGTGGCGGGGTGTTGCCACATTTCGGTGTGCATGGCCGGGGCCATGAGCACCGGGCATTCGCCGGCCATCAGCAGGGTGTTGGTGAGGAGGTCATCGGCCTGGCCGGTGGCCGCGCGGGCCAGGAGATCGGCCGTGGCCGGGGCCACGACGATCAGTTCGGCCTCGTGGCCGAGCCGGACATGGTTGACCGTGTGGACGGCGTCGAACACGCTGTTGCTCACCGGGTGCCCGGACAGGGCCTCCCATGTGGCGACGCCGACGAAGCGGGTGGCCGCCTCGGTGGGGATGACTGTGACGTCATGCCCGGCTTCAGTAAAAAGCCGGAGGAGCGATGCCACCTTGTAG
>NZ_CAKKMM010000656.1:0-2738 GCF_918698205.1 Microbacterium sp. Bi128
AAGAAGTAACGGTGCAGGTAATGATTGTTGCTGCAGTATCGGCAGGCCGGGCCCGTGCCTAGCGTTCTTCCCCTCGGCGACCCGGCGCCGGCGGACGGGCTGCTGCCCGCCCAGGCGGGCGAGGGCGCCGATCAGCGAGCATTCGGGCTGTACGTGCACATCCCGTTCTGCGCGGTCCGCTGCGGGTACTGCGACTTCAACACCTACACCGCCACCGAGCTGGGCGGCGGGGCCTCCCAGGACGCCTACGCCGCCACCGCGATCGCGGAAGTGGAGTTCGCCGCCGCGGCCCTGAAGGGCAGCGGCCTGCCCGGCCGCCCCCTCAGCACGGTCTTCTTCGGCGGCGGCACCCCCACCCTGCTGCCGGCGGAGGACCTGGCGCGCATCCTCAGCGCCGCGATCGACGCCTGGGGACTGCAGCCCGGCGCCGAGGTGACCACCGAGGCGAACCCCGATTCCGTTACGCCCGCATCCCTGCAGCTGCTGGCCGACGCCGGGTTCACCCGCGTTTCGTTCGGCATGCAGTCGGCCGTGCCGCACGTCCTGAAGGTCCTGGACCGCACCCACACGCCCAGCCGGGTGCCCGAGGTGGTGCAGTGGGCGCGTAATGCCGGGCTCTCGGTCAGCCTCGACCTCATTTACGGGACGCCGGGGGAGTCGTTGGAGGACTGGCGCTACTCGCTCGAGACCGCACTGTCCTACGCCCCCGACCACATCAGCGCCTATGCCCTGATCGTTGAAGACGGCACCAAGCTTGCCGCGCAGATCCGCCGTGGCGAAGTGCCGGAAATCGACGACGACGACCACGCCGCCAAATACGAACTCGCCGACGAACTGATTTCCGCCGCCGGGCTCAACTGGTACGAGGTCAGCAACTGGTCCCGCACCCCCGAACAGGCCTGCCGGCACAACCTCGCATACTGGCGCGGGGACGACTGGTGGGGCATCGGGCCCGGGGCGCACTCGCACGTGGGCGGCGTCCGCTGGTGGAACGTCAAGCACCCCACCGCCTACGCCAACCGCCTCGGCGCCGGCGCCTCACCCGCCGCCGGACGCGAAACGCTGGACTCTGAAACCCGTAACGTGGAACGGGTCATGCTCGAGGCCCGGCTCAATTCCGGACTCGACATCCCAAGCCTCGGCGGCCTGGGGGACACCGGCAGGCACGCTGTGGCGGGGCTGATCGCGGACGGCCTCGTGGACCCCGCGGCGGCTTTCAAAGGCCGGCTCATTCTCACGCTTAAGGGCCGGCTGCTGGCCGACGCCGTCGTCCGCAGGATCCTGCCGGACTAGTCTGCCGGCAAAACTTCCACGACTTGGCTGCCCGCACCAGCGGCCACAACACCCTGCCGCACAAAACAGAGCCGGCCGCTGCCCCTGACGGGCGGCGGCCGGCTCTCGTGCTTGGGTCCGGGCCGGCTATTTGATCCAGCGCAGGTTGAACTCGTAGCGGTGCGGCTGGCCGCGGTTGACGTGGATGCCTGCCGCCACCGAGAAGCACGTCACGGCGATCCAGATCACTGTGGCGAGCACGGCGAAGAGGTTGCCCACCACCGGGATGAAGACCAGCAGATTGGCCAGCACCGCGGCCAGGGTCGGCGGCAGCGTGAAATTGAGGGCTTCCTTGGATTCCTGTGCCGTGAACGGGCCGCGGTCCTTGAAGATGAGGTAGATCAGCAGCGACGGCACGCAGCCCAGGATGCCGCCGAAGTGCGCGAGCGTGGCCCACTGGCGGTCCTCGCTGGCCGTCAGCGGCAGCGCGTTTGCCGGAACGCCATGGTACGGGGGCTGGCCATGGCCAGCCTGATTGCCCGTGTGTTCGCGTGCGTTATCTGCCACGGTGTAGCCCTTCGGATTGCGGTGATGCGTTGCTGCCTGGGTTGTGCCTGAAATAGCCGGGACCGCACTGGAAGCGCGGCCGCCGTTTCAAGAATACTTGCTCGGGCAAGGAAATGGAGATCAGGGGCGGCCGCCGCGGCGGACTAGGGCACGGTGAGGAAGTCGATGACCTCTTCCACGCGGCCAAGCAGCGACGCCTCCAGATCAGCGTAGCTGCGGACAGCCCCCAGGAGTTTCTGCCAGCCGAGGCCGATGTGCTCCTTCGTGGAGTGGGGCCACCCGAAAGCCATGAGGATCCCGGTCTTCCAGTCCGTGCCGCGGGGGATCACGGGCCACTGCTCGATCCCCAGGACCGAGGGCCGGATGGCCTGCCACACGTCCACGTAGGGGTGCCCCACAATCAGGACGTTGCCTGCGGCGCCCGGAGAGGCCATGACGGCGTCGGCGATCCGCGACTCCTTGGAGTCGGCCACCAAGTGGTCTACGAGCACGCCGAGGCGCCGGCCGGGGCCCGGGCCGAAGTCCGCCACGGCGGCCGCGAGGTCGTCAATGCCGTGCAGGGGCTCGACGACGATGCCCTCCACCCGGAGGTCATCGCCCCAGACCTTCTCCACCAGCTCGGCGTCGTGCTTTCCTTCCACCCAGATGCGGCTGGCCTTGGCCACCTGTGCGCGCTGCCCGGCCACCCGCACCGAGCCCGACGCCGTGCGGCCGGCACCGGCGGCCGGTGCCGTCTTCTTCGGGGCCGGCGGCATCAGGCGGATGGGCTGGCCGTCCAAGAGGAAGCCGAAGCCGAGGCGGAAGGACCGCGACTTGCCCCGCCGGTCCTCCAGCGCCACCACGTGCATGCCGCCGGACTTCTCCACCCGGGTTACGGCGCCCACCCAGCCGGACTGGAC
>NZ_CAKKMM010000657.1:0-2729 GCF_918698205.1 Microbacterium sp. Bi128
CTTCCGCCTCGTCGGGGTTCTCGCCATAGTCTTTTTTCGCGCGCCGCTGGCGGAGCAGGTCCCAGCACTGATCCAGCTGTTCTTCCACCTGCTGCAGCCGGAGGATGTCCGGGCCTCCGGTCCCGCCAGACTGGGTTGAGCCTTCGCGGAGGCCGTGTTCCTCCTCCACCAGGGCCTTGATGCGCTCCAGGATGTCTTGATTGTCCATGGTGTCCTCTTTTCGTCCGACGGCGGCAGGCAGCCTTCTCTTCGCAGGGTCCACTTCCAGCAGGTCCCCTTCCAGCCTACGGAGGGGATGGTGCGGTGAACAGGGGCGCCCGGGACCGACGCCGGACGGCACTGGCCGGCGCCTGCGGCCTAGCCAAGAAGTTCGTCCGGGTAGCACCAGCGCCAGTCCTCGCCGGGCTCGACGCTGCGCATGACGGGGTGGCCGCTGAGCTGGAAGTGTTTGTACGCGTGGGTTCCCGGCGAGGAATCGCAGCAGGCCACGTTGCCGCACTGCAGGCACATCCGCAGATGCACCGTCGTCGTCCCCTCCCGTTCGCACGCCTCGCAGAAGGGACCAGACGGGACGGTGAGATCGGGGGCGGCCTCCAGGTGCGGACAAACGCCGCGGGGCCGGGCGATTCCCTCGCCGCCGCTGCCGTCCGCGTCCGGTTCCTCCAGTGCGGCGTCCAGCATGGACTCTTCGACGTCGAGGCGGTCAAGGACGTTGACCAGGACCTCGTGCGCGTATCCGCCGCCGCGCCGCAGCTCGAGGACCTTGGTGCGCTCGGCGTCCAGCATCGCCAGCCGGAGTTGGGCGTACCGCTGGCTGGGGGTGGCGGCTTCGGCGGACGGCCGGCCCAGCCGCTCCCATGCGGCCAGCCCGCGCTCCTGGGTGCGCCGTTTGAGCATCGCCACGACTTCGGGGGGATCGGCGTCCGAACGCAGTTCCTGGAGCCGCTGCACGCCAGCCGCCGTCGCCATCTGCATCAGCGACGCCTCGTTGAGGGCGTCCTCGCGCGGGTCCGGTCCCTTCACGCGCAGCAACCGGACCAGGGCCGGGAGCGTGAAACCCTGCAGGGTCAGCGTGCCGGCCACCACCACGAGGGCCATCAGGATCAGGACCGACCGGTGCTCCAGCTCCGCCGGCAGGACCAGGACAGCGGCAAGCGTCACCACGCCGCGCATGCCCGCCCAGGAGACGATCGCCGGAAATTGCCAGGGCGGCGCGGGATCCTTGCGCCGGACCGCGGGAATGAGCCGCGGCAGGTACGTTGCGGGGAAGACCCAGACCGGGCGCAGGACCAGCACGGCCAGCAGCACGGCGGCACAGCCGAACCAGATCCGTTCCGGACCCAGCGAGTCATCCCGGACGCCCTCGATGATGGTCCGGACCTGCAGCCCGATCAGCAGGAAAACGGAGTTCTCCAACAGGAACTGGACAGTGTGCCAATTGCTGCGCTGGCTCAGCCGGGCCGCCCCGTTTGGCATGGACGGCGCCTTGGTCCCCATGATCAGCCCGGTGACGACGACGGCCAGGACACCGGAGGCGTGGATCGCTTCCGCCGGGAGGTAGGCCACGAGCGGGGCGATCAGGGAAGTGGAAGTGTTGATGGCCACGTTGCGGATCCGCTTGCGGAGCGCTGTGAGCATGAAGGCCGCGGCAACGCCCACCGCCACGCCCCCGCCAACCGCCAGGACGAAGCCGCCGGCAATCTCCGCGGCGGAGACAACTCCGGCGATCGCGGCGATGGCAGCACGCAGGCAGACCAGCGCCGTGGCGTCGTTGACCAGCGATTCGCCCTCCAGGATGGTGACAACCCGGCGGGGCATGCCCACCTTTCGCGCAATCGCCGTCGCCGCCACGGCGTCAGGGGGCGCGACGACGGCGCCCAGGGCCATGGCGGCCGCCAGCGGGATCTCGGGAAACAGCCAGGCGACCACCAGCCCGACGCTGACGGTGCCGAAAATGACGTAGCCGACTGACAACAGGCCGATGGAGCGGCGGTTGGAACGGAAATCGAACAGCGAGGTCTGCAGCGCCGCCGCATAGAGCAGCGGCGGCAACAGCCCGACCAGAACGATTTCGGGGTTCAGTTCGATGGTCGGAACGAACGGCAGGAACGAGCACACCACGCCGGCCAGCACCAGCAGCAGGGGGACGGAGATGTTGATCCTTTGGCCCAGTGCGCTGCAGGCACAGACGATGGCGACGAGGGCCAGCAGCCCGAAAGCGACTTCCATGGGCCCATTCTCTCAGCTTCCCGTCCTGTGCCGGCGGGATCCCTGCAATGCATCATCAGCTTGCTTACGACTTGGCGGCTTTCTAGAGTTAACACTGCAAACCAAGTGGGACACTGCGCGTGGCGCCGGCACTGAACGAATGTTGCCGGCCCGCGCCCGGCACGAGGAGGACACATGTCAGAGCACAATCTTTCCGGCAAGAAAGTCGCGTTCCTGCTGACGGACGGTGTGGAGCAAGTGGAGCTGACCAGCCCGTGGGATGCCGTCAAGGAAGCCGGCGGTGTGCCAACCCTGGTCTCGCCGAAGAGCGGAGAGCTGCAGGGCTATGACGGCACCGAAAAGGGGCAGCGGTTCGCCGTCGACGTCGCCGTGGGGCGGGCCGACGCCGCCGATTTCCACGCCCTGGTCATCCCCGGCGGCGTGGTCAACGCCGATCACCTCAGGGTCGACAAGGAGGCCCAGGCGTTCACGCGTGCCTTCTTCGAGCAGCACAAGCCCTG
>NZ_CAKKMM010000658.1:0-2723 GCF_918698205.1 Microbacterium sp. Bi128
GGGCGGGGGCGGTGTACCGCACAACTCCTGCGGTCTGCGGGCTCCCGCGGCCGGAGCAGCGGCTCGCGGCTGATCTGCCGGAGTTGTGCGGCCGAGACAGCCGACGCGAAGCGCGCGGGCTCAGCCCTCGGAGAGGGCGGCGAGCCGAGCCTCTTCGTCGGCGGTGATCGCCGACTCGATGATCGGTGCCAACGCGCCGTCCATCACCTGGTCGAGGTTGTAGGCCTTGTACCCGGTGCGGTGGTCGGCGATGCGGTTCTCGGGGAAGTTGTACGTGCGGATGCGCTCGGAGCGGTCCATCCCGCGGATCTGCGAGCGCCGCGCGTCGGCGGCCACCGCGTCGCGCTCCTCCTGCTGCTTCGCCAGCAGCCGGGCCCGCAGTACGCGCATACCGGCTTCGCGGTTCTGCAGCTGCGACTTCTCGTTCTGCATCGAGACGACGATCCCGGTCGGCACGTGGGTGATGCGCACGGCCGAGTCGGTCGTGTTCACCGACTGCCCACCGGGGCCCGACGAGCGGAAGACGTCGATCTTCAGGTCGTTGGGGTCGATCGAGACCTCTTCGGGCTCGTCGACCTCGGGGAACACCAGCACACCCGTCGTCGAGGTGTGGATGCGCCCTTGCGACTCGGTCGCGGGCACCCGCTGTACGCGGTGCACACCGCCCTCGTACTTCAAGTGCGCCCACACGCCCTGCGCGGGGTCGCTGGACGACCCCTTGATCGCGACCTGGACGTCCTTGTAGCCGCCGAGGTCGGACTCGTTGCGTTCGAGGAGCTCGGTCTTCCAGCCCATGGATGCCGCGTACTGCAGGTACATCCGCAGCAGATCGGCCGCGAACAAGGCGCTCTCCGCCCCGCCCTCGCCGGCCTTGATCTCCATGATCACGTCGCGGGCGTCGTCGGGGTCGCGCGGGATGAGCAGGCGCCGCAGGCGCTCCTGCGACTCCTCGAGCCGCTCTTCGAGCGCAGGGACCTCTTCGGCGAACGCCTCGTCTTCACGGGCGAGTTCGCGCGCGGCATCCAGGTCATCGGATGCCGCCCGCCACGCCTCGTACGCGTGCACGATGCGGTTCAACTCGGCGTAGCGCCGGTTGACCCGCTTCGCGCGCGCCGCATCGGCGTGCACGGCCGGGTCGTTGAGTTCGAGCTCGACCTGCCGGTGCTCGTCGATCAGCCCGCGGACGGACTCGAGGATGCCGGAGTCGGACACGGCTCAGCGGATGCCGTTGTCGTGCCCGTTGTCTCCGCGCGCGGGGGCCGGGATCGACTTCTGCATCTGGACGAGGAACTCAACGTTGGACTGCGTCTCTTTGAGCTTGCCGAGCACGACCTCGAGGGCCTGCTGCGGGTCGAGGCCCGCGAGGGCGCGACGCAGCTTCCAGGTGATCTTGACCTCGTCGGGCGACAGCAGCATCTCTTCGCGACGAGTCGAGGACGCGTTGACGTCCACCGCCGGGAAGATGCGCTTGTCGGCGAGCTGGCGGCTCAGGCGCAGTTCGCTGTTGCCGGTGCCCTTGAACTCCTCGAAGATCACGTCGTCCATCTTCGAACCGGTCTCGACCAGGGCCGTTGCCAGGATCGTGAGCGATCCGCCGTTCTCGATGTTGCGGGCGGCGCCGAAGAAGCGCTTGGGCGGGTACAGCGCCGAGGCGTCCACACCACCGGTCAGCACGCGACCCGAGGTCGGAGCCGAGAGGTTGTAGGCGCGGCCGAGACGCGTGATCGAGTCCAGCAGCACGACGACGTCGCGACCGAGCTCGACCAGACGCTTCGCCCGCTCGATGGCGAGCTCGGCGACCGTGGTGTGGTCTTCGGCGGGACGGTCGAACGTCGAGGCGATGACCTCACCCTTGACCGTGCGCTGCATGTCGGTGACCTCTTCGGGGCGCTCGTCCACGAGCACGACCATGAGGTGGACTTCGGGGTTGTTCTGCGCGATCGCGTTCGCGATCTGCTGCAGCACGATCGTCTTGCCCGCCTTGGGGGGCGCGACTATCAGGCCGCGCTGGCCCTTGCCGACCGGTGCGACCAGGTCGATGAGGCGCTGCGTGAGCTTCTCGGGAGCGGTCTCCATGCGCAGACGCTCCTGCGGGTACAGCGGCGTCAGCTTGCCGAACTCGACGCGCGTGGCGGCGTCGTCGACGGAGAGGCCGTTGATGGAGTCGACCTTCACCAGCGCGTTGTACTTCTGGCGGCTGGACTGCTCGTTCTCGCGCGGCTGCTTGATGGCGCCGACGACCGCGTCACCCTTGCGCAGGTTGTACTTCTTGACCTGGCCGAGCGAGACGTAGACGTCGTTCGGGCCCGGCAGGTAACCGGAGGTGCGGATGAACGCGTAGTTCTCGAGCACGTCGAGGATACCGGCGACCGGCAGCAGGACATCGTCCTCGGTGACCTCGACGTCGTCGACGTCGGGTCCCTGCTGACGCCCGCTGCGGCGGTCGTTGCGGTCGCGGAAGCGGTCGTTGCGCGAGGAGTTGTCGCGGTTGTCCTGCTGGCCCTGGCGGTCACCGCGGTCGTTGCGGTCATGACGGTTGCGGCGGTTCCGGCGGCTTCCGCCGTCAGAATCATCGCTGTCGCGGGTGCTCTCGCGGGTGCCTGCCGAGTCGTCGCGGCCGCCACGGGTGCGGGTGTCACGGCGCTGGCCGTCTTCGCTGCCGGGCTCGCGCTGTTCGGTGCGCTGTTCACGCTGTTCAGTGCGCTGTTCGCGCTGTTCAGTGC
>NZ_CAKKMM010000659.1:0-2720 GCF_918698205.1 Microbacterium sp. Bi128
CCCCATCCACGGCCACGGTGTTCGCATGAATGTTGATGACGGTTACATCGGCGAAACGCGGGGCGCTTAGCGTGATCGGCATGAGCACGAGGATCGCGGCCCGCCGCACGTTCGTCGACGGACGTTTCACTCCCGCCACGGTCGTGATCGACGAGGGCCAGATCACCGCCGTCACCGTCTTCGATCCCATGGCCGATACCGTGCTGCCCGACGACGCCGTGCTGCTGCCGGGCCTGGTCGACTCGCACGTGCACCTCGACGAACCGGGCCGCACCGAGTGGGAGGGCTTCGCGACCGGCACGGCCGCCGCCGCGGCCGGGGGTGTCACGACCGTCGTCGACATGCCCCTCAACAGCTCGCCGGTGACGACGACCCCCGAAGCCCTGGATGCCAAGCGCGCCGCCGCCGCGGGACAGCTCGCGGTCGACGTCGCCTACTGGGGAGGGGCCGTCCCCGAGAACCTCGGTTCCCTGCGGGCGCTGGCGGATGCCGGGGTCGTCGGGGTCAAGTGCTTCCTCTCGCCGAGCGGCATCGACGAGTTCGGCCACCTCGACGCCGACCAGCTCGAGGCGTGCCTCGCCGAGCTCGCCGTGTTCGACGGGTTGCTCATCGTGCACGCCGAGGACCCGGCGCATCTGCACGGCGACGGCCCGCTCGGCCCGCGTTACGCCGACTTCGAGGCGACGCGCCCGCCGCAGAGCGAGCGCGCCGCGATCCGCCGGGTGATCGACGCGGCCCGCCGCACCGGCGCCCGCGCGCACATCGTGCACGTGTCCGACGGCGAGGCGCTCGACGACGTGCGCGCGGCCAAAGCCGAGGGCGTGCGCCTCACCGTCGAGACGTGCCCCCACTACCTCACGCTCGACGCCGCCGAGGTGCCCGACGGGGCCGGCGCGTTCAAGTGCTGCCCACCGATCCGCGGGGCCGCCAACCGTGACCTGCTGTGGGCCGGCGTCGTCGACGGCACGATCGACGCGATCGTCAGCGACCACTCGCCCGCGACCGTCGAGCTCAAGGGCAACCCCGACTTCGGTCTGGCGTGGGGCGGGATCGCGGGCGTGCAGACGGGCCTGTCGTCGGTGCACACCGCGGCGCGGGGGCGCGGCATCCGTCTCGAAGATCTGCTGCCCCTGCTGACCACGGGGCCCGCCCGCATCGCGGGTCTCGACGGACTCGGCGTCATCGCCCCCGGCGCACCCGCGCACCTCGTCGCCTTCGCGCCCGACGAGGAGTTCGTCGTGGATGCCGCCGCCCTCGAATACCGCAATCCCGTCTCACCGTGGCACGGGCAGACGCTCACCGGCGTCGTGCGCGAGACGTGGCTGCGCGGGGAGCCGGTGTTCCGCCGCGGTGAGCCGGTGACGCTTCGCGCGGGGCGCGAGCTCGTGAACGCGGCGGTCGAGGCGTGAGCGTCGTCCCGATCCTGCAGCCCGGCGTCGGTCCGATCCCCGGCGACCACTACGTCCGGGCCACGCCCGCCACCGTGCTGTGGGGGCGCCTCCCGTGCGCGACCGACGCGGCCGTCCTCGAGATCGCCTCGGGCGAGAGCGTCACGTTCGACACCGTGAGCCACGAGGGCATCCTCGACGACCAGGGCAAGGACCCGGCGGCGTACTTCGCGGCCCACGGCGTGCCCGCGGACCACGTGCTCGACGACGCGATCGAGATCGCGGCATCCGTCGCCCGTGACCCGTTCGCCGACGGTCCGCACGTCGTCGTCGGGCCCGTGCACGTGCGCGGTGCGCACCCCGGCGACCTGCTCAAGATCACGGTCGAGGCCCTCGCGCCGCGCGTGCCGTACGGCGTGATCTCGAACCGCCACGGCAAGGGCGCGCTCGTGGGGGAACTGCCCCGGGGCGAGCACAACGTCAGCGTGTTCGCTGCGGTCGCCGAGCGCGACGGCGCGCTGCACGGCACGCTGCCCGTCGCCGAGGGCGGCGAGCCGGTGGTGGCGTTCCCGCTCGCGCCGTTCCTCGGCACGATGGGCGTCGCCGTCGCGGGCGACGAGCGTCCGCACTCCGTCCCGCCCGGGCCCCACGGCGGCAACATCGACATCAACCTCCTCGTCGAGGGCACGACCCTGTTCCTTCCGGTGCAGGTCGAGGGGGCGCTCGCCTACGTCGGCGATCCGCACTTCGCGCAGGGCGACGGCGAGGTCGCGCTCACCGCACTCGAGGCGTCGCTGCGCGCGACTCTCCGGTTCGAGGTGATCCCCGCGGATGCCGCCCGCGCAGCGTTCGGAGACATCACCGGACCACTCGTCCGCACGCCCGAGTACCTCGTGCCGACCGGCATGGACCCCGACCTGGATGCCGCGATGCGCGCGTGCGTGCGATCCGCGCTGTCGCTTCTCGGTGCCCGCTGGGGCATGGACGAGCACCTCGCCTACGCCTACCTGAGCGCCGCGACCGACTTCGACATCTCGCAAGTGGTCGACATCGTGTCGGGGGTGCACGCCCGCATTCGCGAGGCGGACTTCGCGGCGGTTGATGCCGTGGAGCCCGTGCCCCTGGCATCCACCGCCTCTGACACCGAGGGAGACGCCCCGTGACCCCCGCTCTCGCCCGCGCCCTGGCTCGCACCGAGGCTCCGTCGCCCGCTCCCGCCCCGTCGGCATCCCGCGGACGCGGGTGGGTCGCCACGGCGATCGCGCGTCTCGGTCCGTTGCCCGACACCGAGCCCGAGAGGGACGAGCGATGACGGATGCCACAGGTTCCGGC
>NZ_CAKKMM010000660.1:0-2720 GCF_918698205.1 Microbacterium sp. Bi128
GTCCGAGGCTGATCGCGGCCAGGCCGGGGAAGACGGCGAAGATGACCGTGAGCGGCAGGACGCCAAAGACAAGCGGCACCATCATGCCGATTTCCTTCTTGCCGGCGGACTCCATGAGCTCCCTCTTGGCTGTGTCCCGGACATCCTGTGCCTGCGCCCGGAGGACGTCGGCGAGGGGTGTTCCACGTTCGACGGCCACGATCATCCCGTCCACGAAACGGAGCAGCGGCCCTTGATCCGTCCTGGACGAGAACTCGTGGAGGGCTTCCACGAGGGGCTTGCCGGACCGGGTCTCGGCGAGGACACGGCCGAATTCCTGCGAGAGCTCCCCCCGCGCGCTGCGGCAGACCCTGTCCAGGGCACCGGTGGCACTTTCGCCGGCGCTGACGGCCAGGGCCATGAGTTCGGCGATGCTCGGAAACTCCGCCATCATCCGCGTCTCCCGTTTCTTGATGTGCGCGCCCAACAGGTAGTCCCGGAGCAGGAACCCGCCGACGGCGCTGCCCACGACGGCCACGACGGCGACGAACGGGCTGAAGCGGCCGATCGCACCGGCGAGCGCCACGACGCCGACGGCGAGGACGAATCCGCCGGCCGCCCAGAGGAGTTGCTCAGCCCGGAAGTCCACGGCTGTTTTGGCGCTGCCGGCGCGGGCGAGCCTGCGGTTTAACGCCGTCGCGCCAAGGTTGATCCGGCCCAGGGACCTGGCACCGTCCCGGAACGCCGGGCGGAGGATCCGTTCGAGCGGCCCAAACGGTGTGACGTTCCGCGGGGCGGTGCGCAAAAGCCGGGATTCGAGGCTGTGGGTTCTCAGCTGCGGTTCGATACGTTCGACGAACGTCGTTGGGCGCATGAAGGGGAGCCGGACGAGGAACAGCCACAGGCCCGCCCCGAGCATGGCCCCGCACACCGTGGCGCCGGCCATCAGGCCGGTCACCGGAGGACCCGCTGTTCTTCCGGCAGCGCCCCGATACGCAGCATGATGGCGTAGGACAGCAGGGAGACGGCAAGGCCGCCCAAAAGGACGGCAGCGCCGAGCGGGGTGTTGTACGCCATCACAGCCTCAGGACGGCTGGCCAGCAACACCAGGACAATCCAGGGCGCAGCGACGGCCAGGCGTGCGGCGTTGACGGTCCAGGATTGCCTTGCCTCCAGCTCACTCCGGGTCCTGGCACTTGCCCGCAGGAACTCCGCGAGGGTTCCCAGCAGCCTCCCGAGGTCCGAACCGCCCACCTCCCGGGTGAGCCGGAGGGCCTCGACGATCCGGTCCGCCACGGGATCGGCCAGACGGTCCTTGAGCCGGGTGAGTGAGGGATCGAATTGGCCTCCCGACCGGTAGTCGGAGCCAAAGTCCACAAACACGTGGCGAAGCTCCACGGGGCCCTTGTCGCCCAGCTGGATAAGGGCCTCCGGCAGCGACAGGCCGGCCCTGATGGCTGAGCGCAAATGGTCAACGACGTCGGGCCAGAGCTGGCGGAGGACAGCCGTGCGCTTTCTGGCACGCCACCGGACCATCGCCATCGGCAGCCAGCCGCCGAACAGGCCAAAACATGCCGAGATCGGCCAAGACCCGGTAACTGCGAAGAACGCGAGCGTTGTGAAGGCCCCGAGTCCAAGGCACGAGGCGAGCAGCCCTGCCGCGCTGACCTTTTCGATGCCCGCCGACCGCAGGAGGTCCTCAAGCCGGCTGGTCCGGGGCCTGCGCCGCACGCTCTCAGGCGTCTCCCATGCGGACCACCAGATCAGCAGGAGGCCGGCGCCGCCCACCATCCCGACCAGCGGCGCCATCACCGCTGCTCCAGCAGCGCCGCGACGTCGTACCCGGAGCGGGCAAACTTTTCCGCGGCGGGCATGGAGTTGGCCTTGGGCAGAAGCTGCCCGTCCGACATCGTGAACACCATGGATGACTCGATGATCCCGTTTTCCACCCGGCGGCCCAGGGACAGGATCTCGGTGACCTGCCGGCGCCCGCTGGCGTGCCTGCTGCAATGGACCACCAGATCGATGCAGGACGCGACGGTGGGCACTACGAACGCGCTGGAGATGTTGTCGCCGGCGAGCAGCGGCAGCGTGCAGATTTTTGTCACGGCATCATGGGCGGAGTTCGCATGCACGGTGCACATCCCGGGAAGCCCGGAATTCAAAGCGATGAGCATGTCCAGGCTTTCGGCCTCCCGGACTTCCCCGACCACCAGCCGGTCCGGCCGCATGCGCAGGGCCTCCTTGACCAGGCGGCGCAGCGGAATCTCCCCCTGCCCCTCCAGGTTCGGCTGACGGCACTGAAGGCCGACGACGTCGCGGAGCGGCAGCTGCAGTTCAAAGATTTCCTCCACAGTGATGACCCGTTCGCGGGTGCCGATGCTGGCGGCGAGGCAGTTGAGCATGGTGGTTTTGCCCGCCTGCGTGGCGCCCGAGACCAGGATGTTGAGGCCGCTGGCGACGGCCGCGCCGAGGAACCTGGCCGCCTGCGGGGTGAGCGTTCCCAGCTCCACCAGGTGCTCGAGCCGGCTGGCTTTGACGACGAACTTGCGGATGTTGATGGCCCAGTGACGCCGGGTGACGTCCGGGATCACGACGTGCAGCCTGGAGCCGTCCGGGAGCGCCGCATCCACGAACGGCGAGGACATGTCCAGGCGCCGGCCCGAGCTCTTCAGCATCCGTTCCACAAGGTCCCGGACCTGCTGGTCCGTCAGCGAAACGGAGGTCAGTTCCGATTCGCC
>NZ_CAKKMM010000661.1:0-2716 GCF_918698205.1 Microbacterium sp. Bi128
TCGCCAACCGTTGCTCGGCCGAGCGGCCGTGGAGTCCGAAGACGTCGCGGTCGCCCTTCACGAGCCTGACCTGTTTGTCCGCCCCTACCCGTCCGAGGGCCGAGCCGCGGCTGGACAGCAGGACCAGCCCGGTGTTGGTCGGCATCTCGGCCGCCGCCGGGATGAATACCGGCTCGTGCCCGTACAAGGTGGCAACCTCGTCCTCGCCCGCGTCGAGCTCGGCGACGCCGGTCCAGCCGGAGTCCTTGACGAGTTCATTGCGGTACTCGTCGGCCAGCAGCCCCATGGCCGAGGCCTTGACGCGCATCGGCAGGTCCTTTGACACCACCGTCACGTCGCGGCCCTCGTTGGCCATGTTCTTGGCCACCGCGAGGATGCGGCTGTCGTTGTCCACCCCGCGGAACCCGGCGGGCAGCACCTCGGCGGAGATATGGTTCAGCTCCACCATGAGCGTGCCGCCGTCGGGGCCCAGCGGGATGGGACGGTCCAGGCCGCCGTGCTCGAGCCGCAGGTCATCGAGCAGCCGGAGGGCTTTGCGCGCAAAGTAACCCAGCTCCGGGTCGTGGCGCTTTCCTTCGAGCTCGGTGATGACAACGATCGGCAGGATGACCTCGTGCTCGGCGAAGCGCAGGAGGGCCCGCGGATCGGAGAGCAGGACGGAGGTATCGATCACGAAACTGCGGGCCGTGCCCCGGCTCCCTGTTCCTTCCCCGGAAACAGCAAGACCGGCCGCCGCGGAATCCGCTGCACCGGTCTTTGAGGTGGCTCGCTTGGCGCGAGAGGTAGCTTTCTGTCCCTGATCGGAAATGACGTCGGGCAGTTGCTCAGAAATAGCCACATCGACTCCAGCCCCGGGGCAATGCCCGGAATTGTTATTGGTGAGGCGGCTCGGCCTGGAGGCCGGACGCGGCCTCCCATACACCCGGTGCGAAAATCCGCTCCATGTACTGGCCTCCCCGATCGGCCGGCGAATTGCCTGCCGATGGGATTAACGTACGTCTCCGATGGCCTGTTTGTCCGATAATTTTTCGGCGATTCTTGTTGCCGTCTTGTGAACTCCGCGTGAACCGCTCAGGCGCCGAAGCGGCGCTGCCTGCCGGCGTAGTCGCGCAGGGCACGCAGGAAATCCACCTTGCGGAACGCCGGCCACAGGGCCTCGCAGAAGTAGAACTCACTGTACGCGCTCTGCCACATGAGGAATCCGGACAGCCGCTGCTCCCCGGAGGTCCGGATCACCAGGTCCGGATCCGGCTGGCCCCGGGTGTAGAGGAAGCGCGAGATGTCATCCACGGTGAGTTCATCGGCCAATTGTCCAATGTCCGCTCCCCGGGCGACGGCGTCGTGCAGCAGTTCCCGGACGGCGTCGACGATCTCCCGCCGTCCGCCGTAGCCGACGGCGACATTGACGTGCAGCCTCTCCTGCGCGGGCGTGCGCGCCGTCAGGTTGTTCAGCCGCTCGGCGAGGTAGTCCGGCAGCAGCTCGGGGGCGCCCATGGCGTGAACCGAGATGTTGGCGTCCTCGTCCAGCCGGTCCAGGGTGTTGGCGATGATGCCCATCAGGAGGTCGAGTTCCTCGCCGGAGCGGTTCATGTTGTCCGTGGAGAGCATGTACAAGGTGACCACCTTGATGCCCAGCTCCTGGCACCAGCCGAGGAATTCGTGGATCTTGTCCGCGCCGGCCTGATGGCCCTGGCTCGTGGGGGCGTTGAACTGGCGGGCCCAGCGCCGGTTGCCGTCGACCATGACGCCGACGTGGCGCGGGATCCGTTCAGGATCGAGGGAGCGCTGGAGCTTGCGCTCGTAAAAGCCGTAGAGGAATCCGGGCATTTCCATCCGGAGATTCACCTGGCTTCCTTGAGGTACTTGTTCAGTGCACATCCTAGGCTACCTGCCGGAGGGCCGTGCCGGGTGCAGCTCCGTCACAGGACAGCCCCGGACCGCTTGTTACTCACCGGTAACTTACTAGGGCGTAGGTTACTATTACGGCATGGAAAGCAACAGTCCGGAGCCCCGGCCGGAGCCTCCGGCGAAGCGGGCAACCCCGGTGGACGACGCCGCGGTGCGCCTGGCTGAACTGCTGATGATCAAGCCCAAATGGCGGGGCTGGATCCACACCGTCACCGCCCCGCTGGCACTGGCCGCCGGGCTGGTGCTGGTGATCCTGGCGCCGCCGGACCTGAAGGTGGCCTGCGCCGTCTATGCCGTTACCGGGGTCCTGCTGTTCGGCGTCAGTGCCGTCTATCACCGCGGGAACTGGTCACCGCGGGTGAAGATCGTCCTGAAGCGGCTGGATCACACGAACATCATGCTGGTGATCGCCGGAAGCTACACGCCGCTCGCCTGGGCCCTGCTGGACCGGCAGCAAGCCGAAGTGCTGCTCTGGGTGATCTGGTCCGGGGCCATCCTCGGTGTGCTGTTCCGCCTGCTGTGGACCAATGCCCCGCGGTGGCTCTATGTGCCGATCTATATCGCACTCGGCTGCGGCTCGCTGTTCTATCTGCCGGACTTTTTCGCCGCCAACGCTGCCTCGGCGGTGCTGATCTGCGTCGGCGGGGTCCTGTACATCACGGGAGCCGTGTTCTATGCGCTGAAGAAGCCGAATTTCAGCTATGAACACTTCGGCTTTCATGAACTGTTCCATGCGCTGACGGTCTTTGCCTTCGCCGCGCACTACATCGCCATTGCCATCGCGGTCCTGGGCTGACGCCGGCTGCCC
>NZ_CAKKMM010000662.1:0-2716 GCF_918698205.1 Microbacterium sp. Bi128
GCCGCGATCAGGGTCTGTAGTTGTGGTGTGTGCGCGGTGTACGACGTGCTGTGCGCCAGCCGCCCCTGCAGCAGGGAGATGATCGCGGCCGGATTGGTCAGTGCGCGGTGACCGAGGGTGGTGCCGACAGCGGCCCCGACGGCAGAGTCTGGTCGCGCCCGGATCGCCCTCGTCCAGTCCTCGCTCATCTCGAACAGCCCAATGAGCTCCCGGCCCAGCGGGCTCGCGTCGATGCTGTGACCGCCGACGATTGCGTCCCGCGCGGTGCGGGACAGTAGCCGAATGTCTTCCAACACAGGCACGGCCGGCTGCGGTGCATCAGCATAGATCCCGAACTGCGCCTGACCGGTGGAGACGATGCGCATCATCGCCCGTTGCGCATCCAGCACCGCCTGCGGCACCGGCGTGCGGGTCCGGTCCTCGGTGAGGTCCGCGCGACACCGGTTGGCCTGCGGACCCCTCCCCGGACCCCGCACGGGATTGTGGCAACGCCCGGGAACGGGAACAAGTGCGAGCGGGTGAGCGCGGTGTCGGGCAGGAAGATCACAGGTCTGGCACCGATCCACGAGAAGGCGGCGGTGGCGGGCACAGGCGAACCCGAACGGGAACTGCCACGACATCCGCCACCGTCCACCCGAATCGACCAGGCATTCCGGGCAGTATCGTCCCGCGGTCCCTGCAGCCGGGCATTGCGCGCTGATCCGACCCTGCCGGGTATAGCGGATCGCGTGACGGGCGAAGCGCATCCTCGTCATCTCGTGAAACTGATCGGCAGGGATGCCCGTGGAAGCCTCAAGCCGGGCAGCCTGCTCCTCGGTGAGGGTTGTGGCCCACTTGTCCGCCATCCACGCGGTCGCCGATACAGCCAAACCCTTCTCCTGCTCGATGAGACCGAGCGCGCATGCCATCTCGTTCATCGTCGCCCCATAGGTGGCCGCCATCTTCTCCAGCCAGGAATCGAACGGCTCATCCGGCAGTGGCCGCACCCGAAACGGCAGCACCCGCACCTCGTCGGAACGCGTCGCGGCCTTGCCGGTCATGCGGCTGCCACCTCGCCACCCTGGGTCTTTCGGCGGCGGCCCGCTCTCTGGCTTCGAAGCTGCCGTTCCAGCTTCGCCTCCAGCTCACGACGTTCCGTCTCGGCGCCCTCGTCGATGCGAATATCATCGAGCAGCTCCCGATCGATGCGTTCCCTGCCGGTGCGGATTGCGCGCGATGCGCCGCGGCGGATCAGGTCCATCAGCGACCCGATGTTCCCGGTCGTGCGGGCGAACAGGTACCGCGAGAGGTCGACGAGCATCCCGTCTCTCCCGTCGGTCAGCACGAGGGCCTGGTCGATGCCGAACAGCAGCCGGTCCCATTCATCGCGGCCGCGTTTGTGGGCGAGGGTGAAAGGTTCCAGGCTGAGGACTGTCCACCGTCGGAAGGTCTGCGCCATTGCTGCGCCTTCGCCGGTCTGGCCCTCCCCGACGAGTCCCCGCTTGCGGAGGGCGACACCGGCGAACAGGAACGTGGCGTTGTATTCATTCGAGAGCCACTTCAACTGGTTCGCGACCTCTACCCCGTCACGGGTATTCATCCGCAGGAAGTGGAGATCATCAACGATCACCAGGCGCGTGTCGTGGCGTTCGATGCACTCCGCGGCTGCCCGGGCAAGATCTCTACCCGCCATCGAGCGGTGCAGGATCCCGGCGGTGGCGGGGTGGGCGTAGAACCCGAGGATCATCATGTGCAGACCCTTGATCGTCGGCCGGCCCGTCAACGTCACATGACACACCGGCAGGTGCCGCACGTCCCGGTCCTGATCCAGCCACTCCCCGGCCTCCGCGATCCGCTGCTGGTGGAACACTCGACCGAAGTTGTTCACCACCGTGGACTTCCCGAGCGCCGGCGGCGCGTCGATCGCCGCCGCTGACTTCACCCGGTCGGCGTCTTGCAGGTTCGAGTCCAGGATGTCGCCGAGTTGCAACTCGATCTCCTGCACCTGTCGGGTGCGCAGCAGGATGTTCGCGTGCCACTGACGCCGCGCCAAGTCATACCCGACACGCTCCTGCGTGGATAGCGCCGCCAGCCGCTTCAGCGTGAGGGTGTCCGGACGGGTCCGGGCTGGGCGTTCTGCGAAGTCGTTCCACCCCTCGTAGGTGGACAGGCTCCGCTGCCGTGCTCCCGCCTGCGGCTGGGGCTGGGTGGTTGTCATCGGAGCATCTCCATCGGCTCGAAGCGGTAGTCGCCACGGATGGTGGGCTCGTCGATGTCGTCCTCGTCGTCATCATCTCCGGTCTCCGGCACATCGACCCGTGTCCTCGGATCCCTCACCCCGCCGGTCAGCTCCGTCGCCAGGTCCGACCCGGCCGTGAGTTCTGCGTCCAGCATCCGTTGCACCGTCCGCAACGACCACACCCCTTCCGGATCGGGGTTCTTCTCATCCAGGCGGGCCGCCATCCGGGCGCTCATCCGCCGCTCCGACGGTGTCAACCCTCGGCCCGCGCCCCAGTCCTCGAGCAACTGCGCGGCAACATCATCGACCTGCGAGGGGCGGCCCTGCCGGATCGCAATCTTCTTCGCATACTCCAACGCGTCCAAACTGAACGGGGTGTCGAACGCGTCCTTGTGCTCCCACTCCAGGGTGTGCCAGGTGTGATCCTCCGGGTCGTGGAAGTAGATCTTCGTCAGGTCGTCCGGGTTCACCACCAACGGCCACTCCGTGCCCGTGTCC
>NZ_CAKKMM010000663.1:0-2715 GCF_918698205.1 Microbacterium sp. Bi128
CGGACAAGAATGCCCTCGGGCTGGGGCTTGGGGCCGGGGCCCTGCTGGCCCACGCCGACCTGGCTTTCCTGGGACTCCCGCTGTCGCTGGGGGTGTTGTCGGCGGCCCAGCTTGGCGTACCGGTGGCTGCGGCGAGCATCGGCACGCAGCTTCAGGTCCTGCTACCAGGCGAGGCCGCGGCCCTGCTGGTGGGAGCGCTGGTCACCATAGCCGCGGGCGCCGTCGCCGGGTCACGGGCGGCGAGGACTTTCGCGGTCCCGGCAAATGCCGGCGGCAAGTCCGGAAATTCCGGCAGCGCCGTTGGGCAGGGCGATCCGGGGGGTCCGAAGGCCTGACAGTCCGGATGTCTAAATGCCTGGGCCAAAGCCGAGCCGGCGGCGAAATTTCGGAGGGTCATTCTCCAATGGACGTGAATTGCAGCTCCGGCCTCCACTTTGCCATCTCTGCCTGGACCCGGGAGACTGCATCCCGGACAGCTGTGCCGTCGGCGTCGAACGTCCCGCCCGGCTCGCCGAGCACCTCGTTGGCGTGCCGGAGGAACCTGTCCCAGTCCCCCGCGCCCGCGCGCAGCGCCAGCAACGGCGAGAGAAGCGCGGCCCGGCGCAGCCAGGCATCGGGCTCGCGCACCCACCGGTCCAGCACGCTGTCGGCCCGCACCCTGGCCAGAACATCGAGTCCGTCCACCAGGGGCCCGACGACGTCGACGGCGAGCGGATCCACAAGGTCCCGCACCCGCGCCTGCCGGATGAAGCCCTCCAGCCGGGTGAGGTCCGAGTTGGTCAGCAGCTTCACGTTGGCCTGCAGCAGGACCACGGCGGCCAGCCGGCGCTCGAAAACCGGCGCGGCCCCCGGGCCGGAGCCTCCGAGGGCGGAGCCCCACAGTTCGGAACTCAGCGCAGTGACCTCATCGCGGGACAGCCCGGGATAGCGGCGGCCGGCATCCCGGACCGTGCCGCGCACGGCGCCCACGGACGTGCCGTAGAACCGGAGGCCGCTGCCCGCCGGCTCCGTTTCCAGCCGCGCCTGAAGCTGCTCAGCGCGGCGCCAGGAAGCTTCGCGCTGCAGCGAGAGGTCGATGAATTCGCCGGCATCACTCACCTGTCCATTCTTTCCCCTCGCGGCTCGCGGCGGAAACGCGGTGCCAAGCCGTCCTGGGCGGTGGGCCCGGACCATCTGCCTAGACTGAACTGGCAAGCCTCCGATCGAAAGCGGTTTACGCAACCATGCACACCAAGCTGACACTCGCCATCGCACTTTCCGCCATGACGCTGGGGGTGGCAGGGTGCGCTGCCCCTGCGCCATCTACCGCACCGTCGCCCGAGTCACCTGCGGCATCCGCGGCGCCGGCCCCTGATTTCGCATTAGACATCACGGGGGCGCCCGGCCGGATCGCCCAGGCCGGCCTCACGGTGCTGACGGCGGAGGGCAACGTGGACCACTATCACGCACATCTGGACGTGCTGAAGGACGGCAAGCCCATCGCGGTGCCGGCCAATATCGGCATCACCACCGGAGCTGACCACAGGGCCAACGGCATCTCAGCACTGCACACCCACGACACCACGGGCGTGGTCCACATCGAGTCCCCCACCGCCGGCCAGGTCTTCACCCTCGGGCAGCTCCTGACGGAGTGGGGCGTCCTCGGTGGCAACGGCGCCCCCGGCACCGGTGGGGGTTCGCTGGATGGCTGGACCGTTTACGTGAACGGCCGGAAGTTCGACGCCGGGATCCGGGACCTACCGTTCAAGGCGCACGACGAGATCGTCCTGTCCTACGGCACCGCGCCGGCGACGATCCAGGCCTCCTACGATTTTCCGCCCGGAGAGTGAGGTGACCGGGGGCGACGGCGGGCGGCATGCCCCTACCTGCACAACTGTGCAGCAGTCTCTCCACGCAACCCCACCTGGCACCAGCGGCGTCGAAAAATGCATGCACAAACGTGCATGTTGGAGCGATCCGCGGAGCACCTTCCCTAGCGTGAATTGAGAGACGTGAGTCGGATCACAGCGGGGGCTGATCCCCTACCTCACTTCCATTTCCACAGACCGTCACAGATGACGCGTCCAACCGAAGAGGTAATCCGCGCCATACCCGAAAACGCCCGCAGCACTCGCAACCCTGGCCGCTGCGACCTTGGCGCTGCTCGGCGCATCCCTGATGGGTGTGCCGGCGGCCCAGGCCGACACCGTTGACGTTTCGCCGCCCGGCGCGAATGACTGGTCCTGCAAGCCCTCGGCAGCCCACCCCTACCCGGTGGTCCTGGTGCCGGGAACCTTCGAAAACATGGCGAAGAACTGGGCGACGATGTCGCCGGCGCTAAAGAGCCAGGGCTACTGCGTCTTCGCGCTGAACTACGGTGCGACCAACGGCGTCGACGCCACGGGCCCGGTGGCAGACTCAGCCCGTCAGCTCGCCCCGTTTGTCGACAAGGTACTGGCCTCGACCGGTGCCAGGAAAGTTGATCTCGTGGGCCACAGCCAGGGCGGCATGATGCCGCGCTACTACCTCGGTTTCCTTGGAGGCGCGGACAAGGTGAACCACCTTGTGGGCATCGCCCCGTCCAACCACGGAACCCGCGGGCTCATCACGCCGACACCGGACGCCGTTCCGCCGGCCACCTCAGTGGGAGGGTCGAATTGCCAGGCCTGCGCCGACCAGCAGGCAGGTTCACCATTCCTCACCGAGCTCAACTCCATTGGCGACACGGTTCCTGGT
>NZ_CAKKMM010000664.1:0-2713 GCF_918698205.1 Microbacterium sp. Bi128
CGCCAGGACTACTCCCGGGACGGCGGTGGTTGACTTGGATGAGTACCGTTCAGCAGGAGGTGCACCGTGGCCGCGTCAATCAGCAGGGTATCCGGATCCGATGTGTCCGAAGACCCGCTGGATTCCTATTCCGCAACGGTCATCCGCGTGGCCGAGGCTGTCACCCAGCACGTCGCCGCGCTCGAGATGACCGGCAACGGGCGCAACGGCAGGTTGAGGGTCGGTGCGGGGTCGGCCGTGCTGTTCACCACGGACGGATATCTGCTGACGAACGCCCACGTAGTGGGAGGCGCCCAGTCCGGCCACGCAGTCTTCGCCGACGGCACCAGCACGGCTGTTGACGTGGTGGGCGCCGACCCGCTCTCCGATCTTGCCGTGGTCCACGGCAGGGCACCCACCGCTGCACCGGCTGAACTCGGCGATGCCGAGTCCCTTCGGGTCGGCCAGCTGGTCATTGCCGTGGGCAATCCGCTCGGGCTTGCCGGCTCCGTCACCGCCGGGGTGGTCAGCGGGCTGGGCCGTTCGATCCCGGTCTGGTCCGGACGGAGCCGGCGCGTGATCGAGGACGTCATCCAGACCGACGCGGCCCTCAACCCCGGCAGCTCCGGCGGGGCGCTGGCAGACGCCCGCGGGCGGATCGTCGGCATCAATACGGCCGTGGCCGGTGTCGGGCTCGGCCTGGCCGTTCCCATCAACGCGACGTCCCGGCGGATCATCGCTTCGCTGCTCAAGGACGGCCGCGTCCGCCGGGCCTACCTGGGCCTGGTCAACACACCCATCCAGTTGCGGCCGAGCGCCGTCGTCCGGACGGGCCGCAGGGAGGGCCTGCTCGTGGTCGAAGTCCTTCCGGATTCCCCCGCCGAGCGGGCCGGGCTACGGGCCGGCGACATCCTCCTGAAGGTTGGACACATGTATGTGTCCAACGCCGAGAGCCTGCAGAAACTGCTGTTCGCCGAAGCGATCGGGGAGCCGCTGGACCTTGCCGTGCTCCGGGACGGCGCGGACCTGCGACTGGTGGCTGTGCCCGCCGAGATGACCGATAACCAGTAGGGAACCCGGTCCGGACCCGCGGTTCAACGTGCTGGAATTTGGCCGCCGGGGGCCAATTCCTTGCCCGCCTAAACTACTTGGGTCCGCATGGCGGCGGCCCGCGGAATTACTTGGTTGGCGCCGCAATCACCTGCCCTCCGCTCCGCCCGCTTACTCAGCGGTACTGACCCCTGTACGCGTCTTTCTTTGGGCGAAAGATCGGGTAGCGGCATGCCTTGTTGCGCCCCGCCGGGCGTGTCACGGTGTCATTGGAAAGCCGGAGGGAACAGAGCCTCAGTACGGCCTGGTTTCAATGTTGATCCGGCTCTCCATAGACGATTGAGTTCGTTTTACCTGGGGAAATCGGAGAACATCGTGGATAGCCCAAAGGAAACAGCACCTTCCATTTCGGTCCGCCTCTTCGGATCATTCGAAGTGCGCCGGGACGGCGTGGCGCTCACCGCCGCCGACATGGGCGGATGCAAGCCCCGGCACATACTGGAAATCCTTCTCCTGAACCTTGGCACGCCCGTGTCCAAGACCCGCCTGATCGATCTTCTCTGGGGAGCAGGAGCCAGTGACGGCTCCGTAGCGACCCTCGAGAGCTATATCAGCGGTATCCGCCGTGCCATCCAGCCGGGGCAGACTAAGACCGGCCCGCTCCGCACGGCCAACAGTGGCTACGTGCTGGACCCTACGCTCGTGGACCTCGATCTGTTCCGGTTCCGTGACCTGGTCCGCGACGCGGGTGAGCTGCCTCCGGCGGAGGCCTACCCCCTGATGCTCGAGGCCCTGGAGATTTCCGCGGAGCCGCTGCTCGGGTTCGAACTTGCCTCCGATTGGGCCGAAGAGGCGCGCGCACGTCATACAGCCGAAAAGGTGGCGCTGCAGATCCTCGCGGCAGAAACGGCGGCTCTGCTGGACAAACCAGACGATGCCGTCAACCTGGTCCAGGCTGCCATTCGCGCGGAGCCCCTGAACGAGCGGGCCTGGACGGTGCTGGTGACGGCCTATGAACAGGCAGGCCTGCCGGCGGAGGGCCTCTCGGCCTATGACCGCTGCCGGCGGCTCTTCGACCGCGACCTTGGCTGCAGCCCCGGTCCGGCCCTCCAGGAAGCTCATCTGCGGCTCCTGCGGCAGCGTGCGGAAAGCAACTCCGAACTCTCCGAGGTACTGGCGGCGCTGCTCTATCTGGGCGAGCGATTGAACGGGCCCAAGAGCCGGCAGCTGCCGGCGGCCGAGTCCCGGCGCATGCATGAGAACGCCGGGCGGGTGCTTGATTCCTTCCTCCAGCGCGTCCGGGCCGCGGTCTGACCCCCGCGGGGCCGCCACCGGTGGACCGGCGGCGCCCAATTGATGACCGGGATGGCCGCCAACCGGACGCGGGCGTTAGCTTCGTCACGTGGCCGGGATTCTCGGGGAATTCCGCCGCGCCGGGCCCCATACTGGGAATATCCCCGGCGGGCAGTCCCACCGCCAGGTGTGAGGAGGGCCCATGGAAACCTTGAAGAAAGTCGTCACGAACGAGTACTTCCCCGCAGCCGCTGTGCTGTCCGGAGTCATCCTGTTCTGGGTCCTGGGCCTCTTCGGCGGACTGTCCCTCCTGAGCACCCGCCAAAGCCCGGTGACCACCCTGACGTGGATGATGTTCGTCTACGCCGCAGCGGTGCTCTCGCCCCTGGCC
>NZ_CAKKMM010000665.1:0-2713 GCF_918698205.1 Microbacterium sp. Bi128
CGGGAATGATGCCGAGCACCTCGGAGCCGGGACCTGTCAGCTGGGACTGGGGAATCCAGTCGCTGAACTGGTTCAGGGTTTCCGGTGCGGCCAGGACGTCCCAGCCGACGATGTCGGCCTCGGTTGCGATCTTCTCGACCCGGTGCACCTCGACGGTGGTGGTGGACAGCACCTCGAGGTGCTCGTGCGGCATCTGCATGTCGAAGGCGGTCACCCGGGTGCCCCAGTAGTCGCGGTAGCTGCTCAGGGCCGCCTGTGAGGGCGAAACCTTCATGGAGGACTCAAGTACCACCTGCTGCGGGTCCGTCAGCGGGGTCATCCGGGCCTCGTTGTAGGACAGGGTCACGCGTTTGTTGTACTTGTAGGCCGTCTTGTGAACGATGTTCAGCCGGGTCATGAAACTTCTCCCACCCAGGCCAGTTCGTCTGCCTGATTGAAGTACTTACGGGAAATGGCGTCCGAGGCCTGCGACACGGCCTTTTGCACACGCTCCATGTGCTCCGGCAGCTCCGACATGAGGTCATCGGTGCGGTGGAACTCCAGGAAGGTGCGGGCCTGCCCGACGATCCGGCGGGCGTCGTTGATGAAGCCGACGCGCTGGGCCGAGGGGTCGAGCTTCGCCAGGCACTCGTCGGCGTCGCGCAGCGCGTAGACGATGGACCGCGGGAACAGCCGGTCCAGCAGCAGGAATTCGGCCGCGTGCTGGTCCCCGAACGCAGCCCGGCGGGTCCGCAGGAAGGATTCGTAGGCCCCGGCGCAGCGGAGCATGTTCACCCAGGACATGCCGGCCGAGAGGACATCTCGGGTGGAGAGCATGCGCGCGGTCATGTCCGCACGCTCCAGCGACCGGCCCAGGACCAGGAACTGCCAGCTCTCGTCGTGGCTGACGGTGGTGTCGGCGAGGCCGCTGACCATGGCGGTGCGCTCCAGGACCCAGTTGCAGAACCGGTAGGTGCCCACCACGTCCTTGCGGTGCTGGTTGAGCCCGTAGTAGGTCGTGTTGAGGCTTTCCCAGAGCCCGGAGGAGACGGTCTCGCGGGCTCGGCGGGCGTTTTCCCGTGCAGCACCGAGGGAACCGGCAATGGAGGTGGCACTCTGCTTGTCGTAGGCGAGGGCGTTGAGCAGTTCGGGCAGGCCGAAATCGTCGCTTTGTGCGCGGGCACCCATGACGGCGAGGAGTTCCTGCGCCACGCTGCGCTGTTCCTCCATGGGAAGATGGTTGAGCAGTTCGAGGTGGACGTCGAGGATCCGGGCGGTGCCGTCGGCCCGTTCCACGTAGCGGCCGATCCAAAACAGTGACTCGGCAATACGGCTAAGCATTCGCGGTTACCTCCTGCGCGTCAGAAATCTGCTGCTGCTGCTGTTGCTGCTCTTTCTGGCTGTCGCGCCAGTTGCTCTCCACCGGCCAGACCGAAACCCGCTCGCGGACTGCGATGGTGGGCCGTGGGATCACTTCGACGGGGACCTGCGGGGAATCGGCCAGGACCCACGTGTCCTTGGAACCGCCGCCCTGGCTGGAATTGACGATCAGCGATCCCTCCTTGAGCGCCACCCGGGTCAGTCCGCCGGGGAGAACCCAGACGTCCTCGCCGTCGTTGACGGCGAAGGGGCGCAGGTCCACGTGCCGGGGGCCGAACTTGTCGCCGCTGAGCGTCGGCACCGTGGACAGCTGCAGGACCGGCTGGGCGATCCATCCGCGGGGGTCGGCGATGATCCGCTTGCGCAGGGCGTCGAGTTCGTCCCTGGACGCGTCCGGGCCGATCACGAGGCCCTTGCCGCCCGAGCCGTCCACCGGTTTGACCACGAGCTCGTCCAGGCGGTCCAGGACGTGTTCCCGGGCCTCCTTCTCTTCGAGCCGGAACGTGTCCACGTTGGCGATCACGGGCTCCTCGTTGAGGTAGTACCGGATGAGGTCGGGCACGTAGCTGTAGACCAGCTTGTCATCGGCGACGCCGTTGCCCACGGCGTTGGCGATCGTGACGCCGCCGGCGCGGGCGGCGTTGACCAGGCCGGGGCAGCCGAGCATGGAGTCGGCACGGAACTGCAGCGGGTCCAGGAATTCGTCGTCGATGCGTTTGTAGATGACGTCTACGCGCTGCTCGCCCGCGGTGGTGCGCATGTAGACCCGGTTGCCGCGGCAGATGAGGTCGCGGCCCTCGACGAGTTCGACACCCATGAGTCCGGCGAGAAGGGTGTGCTCGAAGTAGGCGCTGTTGAACACGCCGGGGGTCAGGACCACCACGGTGGGATCGTCGACGCCGGAGGGCGCCGTCTTCCGCAGGGCGGACAGGAGCCGGCGGGGGTACTCCTCGACCGGGCGGATGAGCTGCTGGCCGAAAGCCTCGGGCAGGCCCTTGGCCATGGCCCGGCGGTTCTCGAGGACGTAGCTGACGCCCGAGGGTACGCGCACATTGTCCTCCAGGACCCGGAACGTGCCCTCGGCGTCGCCGACGACGTCGATTCCGGAAATGTGGACCCGGACGCCGCCGGCCGGCTCAAAGCCGTGCACCTGGCGGTGGAAGTGCGCGCTCGTCGTGACGAGCTGGCGCGGGATGACGCCGTCGGACACCACGGTCATCTTGTCGTAGACGTCATTGAGGAAGGCTTCAAGGGCGCGGACGCGCTGGGCCACACCGCGTTCCAGGACGCTCCACTCATCGGCGGGGATCACGCGGGGGACGATGTCCAGGGGGAAGGGCCGTTCCTCACCCGC
>NZ_CAKKMM010000666.1:0-2710 GCF_918698205.1 Microbacterium sp. Bi128
TCATTGAACTCATGGGCGGCATTGAGCCGGCCCGGACCCTGATCCTCACCGCCATGCGGCACGGTGCCTGTGTTGTCAGCGGCAACAAGGCGCTCCTGGCCCAGGACGGCCCCACACTGTACGAGGAAGCGGACAAGGCCGGGGTGCAGCTGTCCTACGAGGCCGCCGTGGCCGGCGCCATCCCCATCCTGCGGCCCATCCGCGACAGCCTGTCCGGCGACCGGATCACCCGGGTGCTCGGGATTGTCAACGGCACCACCAACTTCATCCTCGACCAGATGGACTCCACCGGCGCGCAGTTCGCCGACGCACTGGCCGAGGCCCAGCGCCTGGGCTACGCGGAAGCCGACCCCACGGCCGACATCGAAGGCTACGACGCCGCCGCCAAGGCCGCGATCCTCGCCTCACTGTCCTTCCACACGCGGTTCGCCCTGGAAGACGTCTCGTGCGAGGGCATCACGTCGGTCACCGCGGCGGACATCGCCGCCGCCAAGGAAGCCGGCTTTGTCATCAAGCTGCTGGCCATTGCCGAGAAACTGGTTGACGAGGACGGCAAAACCGGCGTCTCGGTCCGTGTCCACCCCACGCTCCTGCCCCGCGAGCACCCCCTCGCCGCTGTCCGCGGTGCATTCAACGCCGTCTTCATCGAAGCCGAGAATGCCGGCGAGCTCATGTTCTACGGCCAGGGTGCTGGCGGCACCCCGACGGCGTCCGCCGTGCTGGGCGACCTCGTCTCCGCGGCCCGCCGCATTGTCCTGGGCGGCCCCGGCCGCACCGAAACCACCACGGGGCACGTGCCATCGCTGCCCATCGACGCGGCCGTCACCAGCTACTACATCGGACTCGACGTCGCGGACCAGCCCGGCGTCCTGGCCAGGATCGCGCAGCTTTTCGCCGAGCACGGCGTGTCCATCGAAATCATGCGGCAGACCATTCACCGCGACGCCGACTCCAACGTGGAATCGGCCGAGCTGCGGATCGTGACACACCGTGCACGCGAAGCCGCACTTGCAGCAACCGTCGAGGCCGTCAGGCGCCTGGACGTCATCAATTCCGTTACATCCGTACTCCGGGTAGAAGGAGTCTAAGTGGCTCACCAATGGCGCGGTGTCATCCGCGAATACGCCGACCGTCTTCCTGTCACGGAAGCGACCAAGGTCATCAGCCTGGGCGAGGGCGGCACCCCGCTCGTGCACGCCCGCCACCTCTCCGAGCTGACCGGCAGCACCGTATACCTCAAGGTCGAAGGCATGAACCCGACCGGTTCCTTCAAGGACCGCGGCATGACAATGGCCATGACGGCAGCGGTGGCTGCCGGCGCCAAGGCCGTGGTCTGCGCCTCCACCGGCAATACCTCCGCCTCCGCCGCGGCCTACGCGACGGCGGCCGGGCTGCAGTGCGCGGTGCTGGTCCCGGAGGGCAAGATCTCCATGGGCAAGCTCAGCCAGGCAGTCGCGCACGGAGCCACGCTGCTGCAGGTGGACGGCAACTTCGACGACTGCCTCGACATCGCCCGCAAGCTCGGCGAGTCCTACCCGGTGTTCCTGGTCAACTCCGTCAACCCGGCCCGGATCGAAGGCCAGAAGACCGGCGCCTTCGAAGTGGTGGATTCGCTCGGCGACGCCCCCGACTTCCACGTGCTCCCGGTGGGCAATGCCGGCAACATCAGCGCGTACTGGAAGGGCTACAAGGAATACGCTGCGGCGTTTGAGTCGCCCACCGCCGGGTCGCTGCCCGCAGTGTCC
This sequence comes from Microbacterium sp. Bi128, assembly GCF_918698205.1. Classification (NCBI taxonomy): domain Bacteria; kingdom Bacillati; phylum Actinomycetota; class Actinomycetes; order Micrococcales; family Microbacteriaceae; genus Microbacterium; species Microbacterium sp. Bi128. The sequence continues at coordinate 1,746 of NZ_CAKKMM010000666.1, forward strand.
ACCAAGACACCCGTCATGTGGGGCTTCCAGGCCGCAGGGGCGGCGCCCTTCGTGGCCGGCCACCCCATCACCGAGCCCGACACCATTGCCACCGCCATCCGGATCGGCAACCCGGCCTCCTGGGACACCGCCGTGGCGGCCCGGGATGAATCCGGCGGCGTGATCGAGGCCGTCACGGACGAGGAAATCCTGTCCGCGCACCGGTGGCTCTCCGCCCGGGAAGGCGTTTTCGTGGAGCCCGGCTCCGCTGCCGGCGTCGCCGGGCTGATCAAAAAGCACGCGGCCGGGGAAGTGCCGGCAGGCAAGACGATCGTGATCACGGTGACCGGTCACGGACTCAAGGACCCGCAGTGGGCCCTGCGCACCGAGGACGGCAGCGACGTGCAGCCGGTCAAGGTCTCCAACGACGTCGTCACCGTCGCCGCAGCACTGGGACTGGAAGAAAAATAACGTTGGAAACAACCGTCACCGTCCCGGCCGAATCAGCTGCCGGCTCCCCGGCTGTTCCGGCGGGCCAGCTGGTCACCGTGCGTGTCCCGGCCACGAGCGCCAACCTGGGCCCCGGGTACGACAGCCTCGGCCTGGCCCTCTCGCTGCATGACACGCTGACCGTGGAAACCCTGGCCAGTGGTGAACTTGAATTCGAGCTCAGCGGCGAGGGTGCCGAGTCCCTGCCCCGCGATGCGACGCACCTCGTGGTCAAGGCCCTGACCGAGGCCCTGCACCGCCTTGGGTTCCGGCACGAAGGCCTACGGATCACAGCGGACAACGTCAACCCGCACGGACGGGGCCTGGGCTCATCGGCCTCGGCCGTGGTGGCGGCCGTCAGCGCCGCCAATGCCCTGGTTCCGGAGGCCTCCCGGCGTGGCCGCGACTGGATCCTGCAGCTCACAAGCGAAATTGAAGGCCACCCGGACAACGTTGCACCCGCCATTTTCGGCGGACTGGCGCTGTCATGGCAGGAC
>NZ_CAKKMM010000667.1:0-2708 GCF_918698205.1 Microbacterium sp. Bi128
CAGGCAGGCAGTCCATGCTGATCGCGCTGCTGGGAGACGTCATGCTGGGCCGGCTGGTGAACCGGCACCTGGCAGCGGCCAGGCCTGCCTATCCCTGGGGCGACACGCTGGCGGTCCTGGAGCAGGCGGACGTCCGCGTCGCCAACCTCGAGTGTGTCCTGGCGGCCGGCGGCGAGCCCGAACCCGGCAAGATCTTCCATTTCCGCTCGGACCCGAAGAATGTTGCCAGCCTCCTCGCGGCCGGGATCGACGTCGTCTCGCTGGCCAACAACCACGTCCTGGATTTCGGCCAGGACGCGTTCGGGGAGATGCTGCCGGCGCTGGACGGCTGCGGCATCCTCCATGCCGGGGCCGGCCCCGACCTGGAGGCCGCCCGCCGCCCGGCCGTGTGGCGCGTGGGCGCCGTCGCCGTCGGATTCATTGCCTTCACGGACAACGAGCCCGGCTGGGAGGCGGGTACCGCGGCTCCCGGGGTCTACTACGTCCCGGTGGAGGATGTCCCCATCGATGACGCCGGCCGGCGCGGCGGGACACGATTGGACGGACTCTTGGAACTGGTCGCCAGGACCAAGGCCCGCGTCCAGGTCCTCATCGTGTCAGCCCATTGGGGCGGCAACTGGGGCTACGACGTCCCGGCCGGGCACCAGGACCTTGCCCGGGACCTCATCGAGGCCGGGGCCGACGTCGTGTTCGGCCACTCGCCGCACATATTTCGCGGCGTCGGCATCCACCGGAACCGTCCCATCATCTTCAGCGCCGGGGACTTCATTGACGACTACGCTGTGGACCCGGTCGAGCGCAATGACCAGTCTTTCGTGTTCATGCTCGACACCGACGCCGGCGCACCCCGAACGCTTCGGCTGCATCCGACCATCATCGCCGGATTCCAGGCGCGCCTGGCCCGCGGATCGGCACCCGGCATTGCCGCCCGGATGCAGCGGCTGAGCGGTCAGCTGGGCACGCTGGGCTACTGGAACGCCTCCGGCCGCTGCCTGGAGATTCCGCTGCACCAAAACTGAATCGCTGTAGTGGGCCAGCCGGCGGGCTGATTGTCAGACTGGTTGCTTGCCGGTCCGGCTGCTTACCAGGGCGGCCGAGACCTCCCTGTTGACGGCGGGCATGATCTCCGTGGCCAGCAGTTCAATCGACCGGGCCGTCTCGGCAAAGGGTAGGCCGCCCAGTCCGATCTGGGCCAGGTATCGCGAGTTCCCCAGAGTCTGGTGGATCTCCAGGAGCTTCTCGGTGATCTGCTGCGGGCTCCCCACCAGCAACCCGCCGCCGGGCTCGGTCCAGGAATCGAAGGTGGATCGGGGGAAGTGGTCTACGGGTCGCGGCATGTTTTGTTCGAAGTAGGCCCGGTAGTAGGGGTAGAACGTGTCGCGCGCCTGCTGTGACGTCGGCGCCGCGTAGAAGTGACCGCCAGCCCCCACCGGCAGCGCGCCGGCATCGTGGCCGGCCTCGGCAGCGCTCTCGCGGTAGAGCTCAACAAGGCGGCGGAAACGGGCCGGCCCTGACAGCAGGGCGATGAAAAGAGGAAGCCCGAGCCTGCCCGCCCGGGAAAAACTCGCCGGGGTGCCACCGACGCCCACCCAGACTGGCAGCTTCGCCTGCACCGGGCGCGGGGCGATGTCCATGTCCGGGATGCTCTGAGTCAGTCTTCCGGCCCACTGCACTGTGGAGTTGTCCCGGGCGTTGTCCCGCAGTTCCAGCAGCAGGCGCAGCTTCTCATCAAACAGGGCGTCGTAGTCCTCGAGCCTGTGGCCGAACAATGGATACGACTCCACGAACGCGCCGCGGCCCGCAATGATCTCGGCCCGGCCGTCGGAGATCAGGTCCAGAGTGGCGAACTGTTCAAAGAGCCGCACGGGGTCCTGGGTGGAGAGCACAGTCACGGCCGTGCCCAGCCGGAGATTGGATGTTTCCCGGGCGATCGCGGCGAGGACGACTTCCGGGGCCGAGAGGGCAAAGTCGCGCCGATGATGCTCCCCCAACCCCAGGAATCCGAGGCCCGCCTGATCGGCCAGCTTGGCGAGTTCGATGATCTCTTTTAGCCGCTGCTGCGGGGACAGCGCGATGCCGGTGCTGCTATCGCGGGTGAGCTCGCCGAAAGTGAAGATACCAAAGTCCATATTTATTGAACATTCAATCATTTGAATTCATTCCTGGCCCCACCCGGCAGCATCAAAACCGGCGGGCATATGAGGCCGCGTTTACATTCCTGAAACATGCCGGTCACGCGAACTTCACGCCGTCGCGATTCCCGTAACGTGCCCGCAACTTTTCGCCTCACTGCCGGAAACATGGCTCCGCGAGGATTAAATCCGGATCGGGGGGCCGGCGGCGACGTGTCCCGGTACGAAAGACTGACGAGAAGGGACCCGCCGGTGGAGCTCACTGCTGGAAGCGTCTGGATGATTGTGTCGGCAGCGATGGTTCTGCTGATGACCCCGGCCCTGGGCCTGTTTTACGGCGGGATGACCCGGGCCAAGGCCTCGCTCAACATGATGATGATGAGCTTCGTCTCGGTGGGGATCGTGGGCGTGGTGTGGGTCCTCTGGGGCTACTCGATGAGCACCGGGCAAGGTGTCCTCGGCGTGTTCGGCAACCCGTTCGCGAGCTTCGGCCTGAGCAGCCTCATCGGTTCGCCGGACCTGATCAAGGCCGGCTACAGCGCCACTTTTGCCATCCTCACCGTGGCCCTCATCAGC
>NZ_CAKKMM010000668.1:0-2708 GCF_918698205.1 Microbacterium sp. Bi128
TCCTGGACGTAGCCGAACAATCCGCCGCCGATGACGGCCAGGATGACGGCCAGCCAGAACGGCAGGTGCATCTGGTTGAAGGCGAACACCAGCACCGCGCCGAGGGTGACCATTTCACCGTGGGCGAAGTTGGTCAGGCCGGTGGTGCCGAAGATCAGGGACAGGCCCACGGACGCGAGGGCGAGCAACAGGCCGAAGCTCAGGCCTGCCACCAGCCGGTTGAGCAGGTTTTGCATGAAGTTCTGCTGCTCCACGACAATGCCCTTGCCAAACGTGAAGATCACCGAGAGGTTTGAGGTCTGGCTGAAGGTGACGTTGCGGGGGTTCTCCTGGCCCTCGGCCAGTTTGATGCCCTGCGGAAGCGTGGATTCATCGAGTTTGACCTCGTAGGTTCCCTGGGTGGGGACGCCGATGGTCCAGGCGCCGTTGGCTCCCGATTTGGTGGTTCCCGTGAAATCGCCGCTCGTGGCGGTGATGGTCACCCCGGGGATCGGTGCGCGGTCGTCGCCGCGCAGGAAGCCGCTGATGCTGTTCGTGAACTGGGTGGCCGACGGGGATGGTGTCGGCGAGGGGGTCGTGGCGCTGGACGCCGGGGCCACGATGAGCAGTAGCGCAGCCGTGGCTGCAAATACTGACCCCACAGCCCTCAATAGTCTGCCGCGCCGTCTCTGCGACAGGCCGCTCGTTGTGCTTCTCAAATTGAAAACCTCCACATGGTGGTGCTGTGGGTTGCGCCTTTGCAACCGTTGCGAACGGTCAGGGGACGAGCGTCTGGCAATACGATCATGTGTTGTGATGTCCGTCACCCTGTGTGGCCTATGCTACAGCCCGGGGGGCCCAAAGAATGCCGCCGCGAGCAGGGAGAACGTCGCGATCGGGTAACAACCGTGTAGCGCCGCCGACACCTTGCTGTAGCCCAGCTAAAGAAAACTTTTGTTGATTCCGAGTATGCCTAAACAGTGGCCTGCCCGGTCCCCAATTCGCCGGGCCGCCCGGGGCTGGCGCGGGCGGCCGGGCACGTCCGCTCCGGCCCGCGTCACCGCCACCCCCAAGCTTTTTCCAAGCCCGCCGGCGTTATGGTGCGAAGAGCGCCAGAACCCGAGTCCGTTCGTTCCGGAATCCGGCCGGCGCCGAAGGCAGGGGCCGATCGTGGAGGGCCGACTGATGAACCGGGTGGTCAAGCTGTGCCTCGCGGGTTCGCTTGTACTGGCGATCCTGGGCCTCCCGGCGCTCAGCCTGGGCCCCGAAACCGCTGGGGCGCAGGCCTGCGTTCCCTCCACGGAGGCACTCAGGGACCCCTATCCGGGGATCCAGGCGGCGGCGTCCAGCTTCGAGGCAGGCACCCTGGACGGGTTCGGCATTTCCGCGGCCGGGACGGGGAACGCCTCGGTGTCCACCGGGCTCTCGCGCTCCGGGAACTGTGCCGCCCTCCTGCACACCACCGCGGCGCCGGGCTCCATCGCCAGGCTGACGGTGGGCCTGACCCCCGGGACCACGGAGGCATATGCGGACGGCTGGTTCAACATCGCCGCCGAAGGAATGGCGGGAAACAATGTTCCCTACTTCCGGTTCTTTGCCGGCGGAGTCCGCGTCCTGGATGTTTTCCGGCAGAACATCTCCCATGAGCTCGTGCTCCGTACCTCGTCACCCGCAGGGTTCGCCTACACCACCTTGCGGCGGGACGTCCCGACTGACTCCTGGCACCGGCTCGTCATGCACGTGGTCCCCAACGGCCCCGGGACCAACGTCCAAATCTGGTGGGACGGGCGTTCGGTCTACGCCGGCACTGTCAGTATTTCCGCCACGACGCTCGACACGCTCCAGCTTGGCTCCGAACACGATCAGCAAATGGCCGACATCTATATCGACGACGTCATTGTCAACAGCGGTACGGGAACGCCGGCGCCGGTTCCCGGCCCGCTCCCGGAGCCGAAGGGGGACCCGTCGCAGCGGTTCGACGATTTCCACGGTGACGGACAGTCCGGCCTGCTGGCGGCCGGCACCGTCACGAGCCGCACTGTCACGAGCCGCACTGTCGCGAGCCGCACTCTCGCGAGCCGCGCCGGGAGGCCGGCGTCCGCGGACATGCTCGGCCTGGAAAACCCGCTGACCTAGATCACGGTTCGGTTGCGGCGGTCCCCGTGGGGAACTATCCCTCCCTGTCAGCCGTGGGAATTGGTAGCGTGACTATATAAAACCCTGTTTCGTCTAGTCCGCAACGCACTAGTCCGCATCGCACCGGAACATCACCCACCCCCTTATTTTGGAGGACACCCGCAATGGCACATGGCGGAAACCCGATCTTCAGCGGAAAGAATTTCCGCGAAGCCACCCAGGCACCGCCTGCCCCGCAGGCCCCATACGGTCAGAACCCGTACGGTCAGAACCCGTATGGCCAGACCGCTTACGGCCAGGCCCCGGGCCAGGGCGGGTGGAATTCGGCCCAGCAGGGCATGACCCAGGAACAGCTCCAGGACCTGTACAACCGCCCGGCGGCCGGGCCGGCTGACATTGGACGGATGACGTACGACGACGTCATCGTCAAGACCGCCGGGTGCCTCGGCATCCTGGTAGTCGGCGCCGCAGCGGCGCTCGCCGTCCCGCAGGGCACTGGATCCATGCTGATGATCCTCGGAGCCCTCGGCGGCTTCGCCCTCGCAATGGTCAACACCTTCAAGAAGCAGCCGTCGCCCGGACTGATCCTGGCC
>NZ_CAKKMM010000669.1:0-2703 GCF_918698205.1 Microbacterium sp. Bi128
CGTCCGACGCCACGGTGATTGAACGGCTCTTCGCGAGCTGCAACCTGCACCCCCGCGTGGTGGCCTACAGCGATGACTTCCACGCGAGCCTTGAGATGGCCGCCGCCGGGCTCGGCGCCGCCCTGGTCCCCGACCTCGCCCTGCGGCACCGGCCTGCCGGCGTGGTGGTCCTCGATGTGCCGGAGATCCGGCTGGCACGGAATGTTTTCGCCCTGCTGATCAACGAGAAGCGGACGGCCCAGGTCCAGCTGTTCGTGGAGCTGCTGGCCGAGACGATGCACCGGCCCGGGACCGCGCGAAAGGACTGAGCCGAAGCCCCCGTTAGGCCGGCGCCGTTCAGCGCCGCCTGGCCCGCTTCCCGACCGGCGCCACGAGTGCGTCGATGATCCGGTGCTTGGTCCGGGTGTACGGCGGGTAGATCAGTTCCAGCGTGTCCGGCCACAGCGGCTTGTCCAGGGTGGGGCGCTCATGCGAGAACGTCCGCACCGAATGTTCCCCGTGATAGGCCCCCATGCCGCTGCCGCCGACCCCGCCGAAGGGAAGCCCGGGGACTGACAGGTGGGCCGCCGGTACGTCGAAGCACAGGGCCCCCGACGAGGTCCGCCCGGCGAAGGCGCGGCGCGTCTGCGGATCGTTGCTGAAGACGTAGAGTGCCAGCGGCTTGGCGCGTCCGTTGACCTCCTCGATGGCCGCGTCGAGCCCGTCCACGGGCACCAGTGGCAGCAGGGGTCCGAAGATTTCTTCCGCCATGACGGCGTCGCCGGGCCCCGGGCGCAGCAGGGTCGGCGCAAAGTAGCGGCTGGCGGCGTCGCGCTGTCCGCCGTGCACCACCGTGCTGGCGTCGGCGAGGGCCGCGAGCCGTGCGAAGTGGCGGTCATCGACTATCCGGCCGTACGACGGGCTCGCCGCCGGGTCCGGTCCGAAGAGCGCCGTAACGGCCTTGATCAGCTCGGCCTGCAGCGGCTCCAGGATCTCCTTCCGGGCCAGGACGTAGTCGGGTGCGACGCACGTCTGCCCGGCGTTCATGAACCGGCCCCAGGCGATGCGTTTGGCCGCCGTGGCCAGGTCCGTGGATGTATCGACGTAGGCCGGGGACTTGCCGCCGAGCTCCAGCGTCACGGGGGTCAGGTGCTCGGCCGCCGCGCGCATCACCACCTTGGCCGCGGCTTCTCCCCCGGTGAAGAAGATGTGGTCGAAGCGTTCGGCCAGGAGGGCGGTGGTCTCCGGGATGCCGCCCTCAACCACTTCGGCGGCGCCGGCCAGGTATTCGGGAATCCAGCGGGCCAGTACGGCCGAGGTGGCCGGGGCATGTTCGCTCGGCTTGAGGACCACGGTGTTTCCCGCGGCCAGGGCGCCGGCGAGCGGGGCGAGCAGCAGTTGCAGCGGGTAGTTCCACGGCCCGATCACCAGCACCACGCCCAGCGGGGTGAGTTCGGTCCAGGCGCGGGCCGGCCGCACTGCCAGCGGCACCGGCACGCGGCGGGGCCGGAGCCAGCCTTCGAGGTGCCGCTCCAGGTGCGCCGCCTCGGCGTCCACGAACCCGATCTCCGCGAGCTGCGCCTCGGTGTGGTGCTTGCCCAGGTCGCGGGAGAGGGCTTCGGCGAAGTCCGCGTGCCGCTCCGCGAGCATGCGCCGCAGCCGGCGCAGCTGATCCAGCCGCCAGGTGAGCGGGCGGGTGGTCCCGGCGTCGAACGCGGCCCGGGCACGGCCGACGGGTGAGATTACATGCTGCATCCGATCAATGTACAGTCATGCGGCCGTCCGCCGGTCCGGTACCGGTGACTCCGGTACGGAAAACCCTGCCAACGCTGGAATGGTCCGGTTTTCAGGACTATGTTGAAGATATGAACAAGGTAGCGAGCAAGCACTTCGGCGAGGTCGAGCTCAACCACGGACGGGAGCATAATCTCACCGCCACGCATGAGCTGGCGGGCCAGACCGTGGAGCTTGACCTGAATGTCAACGCGCATGACCATTTCGATGAAGCGGCCATGCATAAAGTTGACTACCGCCTGCGCTTCCTGCCCGAACTCGTGGACCAGGTCCGCGAAATGATCGCCGAGGAACTGGACCAGGAAGGCACCAGTCCGCAGGAGTACCGCCACTTCCATTGCAACGCGATCAAGGACGAACACCTCAAGAAGGTCTTCGGCGTCGAGGACAAGAGCCAGCTGACCGACGAGGTCTTCCTCAAGGCGCTCAAGCTCGGCCACGTGGGCATCTACCCCGGCCAGCCGGAACGCTACTTCGTCCTCGATTTCACGCTGGGCCAGCACTTCACCGACGAGGTCCTCGTCGCTTCCGCGGATGAGGACGGCGTCGTCGACGACGAAATCCTCTGGGAGTCCTGACCCGGGCATCCTGAGTCGCTGGCAGTCCTGCATCGACTGCTCCGTAGATGCCCTTCCGGGCGCTCAAACGGCGGCTGCCCAGCAATCGATGATCAAGAACGTACGACGCCGGCCGGTCACCTTGGAGGGTGACCGGCCGGCGTCGTTTGTGTGTGGAGCGGGCTCCTTGACGGCTGCTTGCCTGGTGGCCTGTTACTTGGCGGCTGAGAGCAGTTCGGCGCGGACGGTCCTGGTGGCCGTGACGAGGTTGCGCAGGGACTCTTCAGTCTCGGCGTAGCCGCGGGTCTTCAGGCCGCAGTCCGGGTTGACCCAGAGCTGGCGGGACGGGACGTGCTTGACGGCGGTGCTGAGC
>NZ_CAKKMM010000670.1:0-2694 GCF_918698205.1 Microbacterium sp. Bi128
TTCTCAGGTTTTGACCCACGGCCCGCCAGGCCGCTGCGCCGCCTCCGGCATGATGGACACATGGAATTGCAGGCTGATCGTCTCCTGCTGCGCGAGTACACCCTGGATGATTTCGCTGCGGTACATTCATTCGCTTCCGACTTGAGGATCGCCGAATACGTGGACTGGGGACCGAATACAACCGGCGAAACGCTGGAATTCCTTAAAATGTGCTCGGCGGCGCAACGCGGTTCGAACCGGACAAACTTCACTCTTGCTGTCACTTTTCCCAGGGGCGAACCCTTTGGTTCTGTCGGACTCGGCATTGATCGTGGCCGGGGCGAGCTGGGGTACGTGATTGATGCTGACCACTGGGGGCGCGGATATGCCACTGAGGCCGCAGCCGCCCTCCTCAGGTTCGGCCAAGGAACTCTCAAACTGCAGGACATTACCGCAACCTGCAGACCTGAAAACACCGCTTCTGCGAGGGTGCTGGAAAAGATCGGATTGGTCCCGGTAGGAGTGCGGAGGGCGGACAAACTCATTCGTGGACAGTGGCAGGATTCGCTCGTCTTTTCGTCGGTCAGCACCACCTGATAACGCACGAAACGAAGGGTGACCTCAGCCGACGTTTAGCGTGGCCCCTGCCCGGCTAAATGTCGGAGCGGACCATCCGTATTTCAGGTAGTTCCTCCCACTCGGGTGAAAGCAACTTACGCGTCCCATCGGGCTGAAAACCGTTCTTGACGTAAAAGGCCTGAGCGCGCACGTTGGCCTCAAGGACCCACAGGTAGGCGGGTAAATCGCCGAGGGCGGCTTTCAACAGGGCGACCCCGAGCCCAGTGCCATGGGTGCGCCTCAGAGTGTAAATGGAGTAAAGCTCAAGTTCGCCGGGCAGGTCATCGTCACGCCCCGTGCCTGCGTCGGCAAATCCAACTATTTCATTGCTCTCGTCCATGGCGATGATTCGCGGCTGGGCGCTGTCCAGATACGGCCGGCGTTTTTCCACGCGCAGCGGCATGCTGGCACGGCGGGCATCGAAGAACGCCGGGGACAATAGGTGCCCGTAGCATTCCTCATGGGCCAGGGTGTGCATCCTAACCACGGCATCAGCGTCCTCGACCGCGGCCTGGCGGATCTGATATTCCATCGTCCCAGCCTAACTTTGACTTGAGGGCTTCCCAGGGTCATTTTGCGGGCGGCCGGCGGAACTCCGCACCGGGGAGGAAGCGACGCCGTCACCAGCCGCCGCGTGTCGGCGTATGTCCCTTTCGGGCATCGTCGGGCATTGCCATTTCGGCCCGCAGGCCCAGGAGCCGGATCGGACGGTCTGCTTCGATTCCGGCTGCGAGGTCCAACGCCTGCGCGAGGATTTCGTTCCGGTCGAATGTCTCGGGAAGCTTCCTCGCGTGGGTCTTGGTGACGAACGGCGCGTACCGGACCTTGAGGGTCAGCCCAACCACGGGCCGACCTTCGGCCACAACATCCTCCAGGACGCGCGCTGTCAGCTCCCTCACGGCGTCGTCGACCTGGGCGGGTTCAGTCAGGTCGCGCTGGAAGGTGGTCTCCCGGCTATGCCCGCGGGCAACCCACGGGGTGTCGTCCACAACGCTGGCGCCGTCCCCGCGTCCGAGCTCCGCGTACCAAGGTCCCATCCTGGGGCCGAACTCCGGGACCAGGTCCCGGGGGTCGGACGCGGCTAGCTCGGCCACTGTGTTGATGCCGAGTTTGGCCAGCCTGCCCGACACCTTGGTTCCGACGCCCCAGAGCTCCTTGGTGGGCCGACTGCCCATGACGTCGAGCCAGTTCGCGGCAGTGAGACGGAAGACGCCGGCCGGTTTGCCGAAACCGGTGGCGACCTTGGCTCGTACCAGGGTGTCGCCGATGCCCACGCTGCAGTGCAGCTGCGTTCGCTCCAGGACAGCGGCCTGCACCTGCCGGGCGTAGGCTTCCGGATTCTCTGTCTCGGTGCCTACAAAAGCTTCATCCCACCCCAGCACCTGCACTGTGGCGCCGGGCTGCGCGCGCAGGGTAGCCATGACCGTTTCGGACGCCGCGAGGTAAGCCTCCTGATCGACGGGCAGGATCACAGCATCGGGCACTTTCCGGGCCGCAATGCGTAAGGGCATTCCGGAACCCACGCCGAATGCCCTCGCTTCGTAGGATGCCGTCGACACCACGGCGCGTTCCGTGGGGTCGCCCCGACCGCCGACAATGATCGGCTTGCCAGCAAGCTCCGGCCGCCGGAGCACTTCGACCGCCGCGATGAACTGGTCGAGATCGACGTGCAGCACCCATGGGATTCCGCTCACGCCACCAGTGTGCCCTAAACATCCCTTGCAAGCATCGGCCCTCCACCAAGCCTGGCCGGACTCGCCGTCGTCGACGCGCCCTCCCGTGACGAAGCGTTGGAGCGGGCCGCCAAGATCGCCGCCGCTTGCCGCTGTGCGCGGGAGGTCCGCGGGTTCGTGCCTGACCCCACGGGATAATTTGTGTGCTGGATGCCCCCGTGATCGACTGATGCGATGACCCACCGCATTGCCGTCGGCGTACTCTTCGGGCCACGAGGCGTTCTGATGTGCCGCCGGGTCCCGACATCGAAATGGTACCCGGGTATGTGGGACTTCCCGGGCGGCCACATCGAGGACGGCGAATCAGCCGGCGAGGCGCTGGCCAGGGAGCTCCTCGAAGAAATCGCAGTCAACGTCGTCCCGC
>NZ_CAKKMM010000671.1:0-2692 GCF_918698205.1 Microbacterium sp. Bi128
CCTCTCGAAGGTCTGCGTGGCAGGATCCGTCGACGTCACGCAATTCATGGAAGTGGAGCGCTTCAGCCACATCATGCACCTGGTCTCCACCGTGGTCGGAGAGCTCGCCCCGGCAGCCAAGGCCTACGACGTGCTCAAGGCCACGTTCCCGGCCGGCACCCTCTCCGGCGCCCCGAAGCCGCGGGCCCTGCGCCTGCTGGACGAACTTGAACCGCACCGACGCGGCATCTATGGCGGCGTGGTGGGGTACCTGGACTTCGCCGGGGACATGGACATGGCGATCGCCATCCGGTCGGCCCTGCTCCGTGAGGGACGCGCGTACGTCCAGGCCGGCGGCGGGATCGTCGCAGATTCGGTGAACCCGACCGAGGCCCAGGAAACCGTGAACAAGGCCGCCGCCCCGCTGCGCGCCGTGCACACCGCCAGGTCGCTGCACAACATCACCGTTGACGCAGTCACTGACGCAGCGCCCGACGCAGGAGCCGAGTCCTGATGGGGGAGCCGGAAGCCACCGCCAAGAACACCGCCAAGAACACCGTGAAGGGCACTGTGAAGAGCACTGTGAAGAGCCCCGGGGGGGCCGCCGTCCCGGGCTGGGCCCGCAAGTCCACCCTGGTCCTGGTGATCGCTGCCCTGGCCCTTGCCGTGTTCGGGACCACCACCCAGACCTGGCTCACCGTGCATCTCGATCCCACGCAGCTCGGCGCGGCCGTGGCCAGCCAGGACGGCCTGCAGGTCCAGGGCAGCAAGGCTGCCACCACCGTGACAGCCCTGGCGCTTGTGGCCCTCGCAGGCGGCCTCGCGGCCTCCATCGCCGGCCGCGTGGCCCGCTGGGTGATCACGGCGATCATCCTCCTCGCGGCCGCGGGCATCGTCGCCGCGGCAGCCGTCGTGCTGGCGGACCCGCTGGCCGCGGCGCAGGGATCGATCGCGGCCGCCACCGGAATCAGCGGCAGCAGCGTACAGGTGGACGTAACAGTGTTCCCCGTCCTCGCCGTCGTCGCCGGAGCCCTGCTGGGACTCAGCGCCCTCGCGATCGTGCCGGCCGGCCGCTACTGGAAGACCCGCACCAAATATGACGCGGCCGCCGCCGGGCCCGCCGCAGGCGGCACTGCAGCCGGCGGTAATGCGCCGGCCGCCCCCGCGGACGAGATTGACAGCTGGGACCGGCTGTCCCGCGGTGACGACCCCACCTGAGCCGATGCCGCGGGCGCGACCGGCAACGCGACCGGTAACGCGACAGCAACGCGGCCAAATAACACAGCAAAAAATGGCAGAATGTAAGCAGTATTCATCCTGAGGAGATTTCAATGAGCAAGGCCACTGTTTCCGCATCCACGTCCGCTGCGCCGAAGGGCGTCTACGACGACGTCGACCACAGCGAACCCCAGGGTCACGGCAACAGCCCGGCCGCGTGGACCTGCGTGATCGTGATGCTGATCGGCGCCCTCATTGCGTCCATCGCCTTCGTCATCGCCAACACCCCGATCTTTGTCGCGGGTGCGGCGGTCATGGTGATTGGCCTGCTCGCCGGCTGGGCCATGCGCAAGGCCGGCTACGGCGTCGGCGGCAGCAAGCTGAAGAACTCCGGCCACTGAGCGTGAGCGTTCTCGACGACATCAATGCCGGTGTCAGGGAGGATATGCAGGCGCGCCAGCGTCTGGTTACGCTCGCGGAGCTGAAGGAGCGTGCCGCCGCGGCGGCGCCCGCCCGTGACGCCTGGGCCGCCCTCGGCGGGACCTCAGGCACCCGGGACCAGCTCAAGGTGATTGCCGAGGTCAAGCGCCGCAGCCCGTCCAAGGGCCAGCTCGCGGACATCGCCGATCCCGCGTCCCTCGCCGCACAGTACGCCGACGGCGGGGCCGCCGTGATCAGCGTCCTGACCGAGGAGCGCCGCTTCGGCGGCTCCCTGGCCGATCTCGACGCCGTCCGGGCCGCCGTGGACATTCCGCTGCTGCGCAAGGACTTCATGGTTGACGAGTACCAGATCTGGGAGGCCCGGGCGCACGGCGCCGACCTGATCCTGCTGATCGTGGCCTCGCTCTCGGACGCCCAGCTGCGTGAGTTCACGGCCCTCAGCCGCGAGCTCGGCATGAACGTGCTGGTCGAGACCCATACGGCGGAGGAAATCGAGCGTGCAGTCGCCGCGGAGGCCCGGATTATCGGCGTCAACGTACGCAACCTCAAGACGCTCGACGTCGACCGTTCCGTCTTCGCGGCGCTGACCGGCGGCATTCCCGCCGGTGCGCTCGTGGTCGCCGAATCCGGTGTGCGCGACGTCGAGGACGTCAAGCACTACGCGGCCCGCGGAGCCAACGCGGTCCTGGTCGGCGAGGCGCTGGTCAGTGACGCGACGCCCCGCGAGCGGATCGCCGAATTCATGGCTGCCGGCGCGACGGCAATCGCCGCGCGCGCCTGAGGCCGGCCGGTCCTGGCGCCTCCGTCCGGACCGTGAGCGGTGCCGGGCCCGCGATTTTGCCCGGACCAATGAGCGGATCTCATCAGTAGATCCCCAAAGCTAGCAGTGGAACAGGATGGTGAGACTGATGGTCGATGCACCAGCAGCCGGCTCTGACGAAAGTACCGTGGACGCGTTCCTGCAGGGCGGCCGCCCCGCGGAGCATCCCGCGCAGGGCGAACCGTCCCTGCGCCACGCCCCGGGGCCCTACTTCGGGAACTACGGCGGCCGGTG
>NZ_CAKKMM010000672.1:0-2692 GCF_918698205.1 Microbacterium sp. Bi128
GTGCTCGAATTCATCAAGCGCTACGGCGACAAGCGGCACAGCCTCACCCACGAGATCGACGGCATTGTGATCAAGGTGAACGACTTCGCCACCCAGCGGGCCCTGGGCTACACCACCCGGGTGCCGCGCTGGGCCGTGGCCTACAAGTACCCGCCCGAAGAGGTCCATACCAAGCTGCTCGACATCGCCGTCAACGTCGGCCGCACCGGCCGGGTCACCCCGTACGGCGTGATGGAACCGGTCAAGGTTGCCGGCTCCACCGTGGAAATGGCCACCCTGCACAACCAGGAAGTGGTCAAGGCCAAGGGCGTGAAGATCGGCGACATTGTGGTGCTGCGCAAGGCCGGAGACGTGATACCGGAAATTGTGGGCCCGGTGCTGGCGCTGCGGGACCAGCAGGACCCTCCCGTCCGCGACTTCATCATGCCCACCGAATGCCCCTCGTGCGGCACGCCGTTGGCCCCCGGGAAGGAAGGGGACGTGGACATCCGCTGCCCCACCTCCCGGTCCTGCCCGGCGCAGCTGCGCGAACGCGTCTTCCACCTTGCCGGCCGCGGCGCCTTCGACATCGAGGCCCTCGGTTGGGAAGCCGCCATCGCACTGACCCAGCCGGCCGAGCCCGCGGAGCCGCCGCTGACCACCGAGGCGACATTGTTCGACCTCACTCCGGAGCAGCTCGCGGACGTCCGTGTCCGCCGGGAGAAGCGCTCCAAGGGCGCCGGCACAGGGGAATTCGAGCTGGTGCCCTACTTCTTCACCAAGGCCACCACCAAGACCCCGTCCAAGCCCACGGCCACGACGGACAAGCTCTTCCGGGAGCTGGAAAAAGCGAAATCCCAGCCGCTGTGGCGGATCCTGGTGGCCTTGTCCATCCGGCACGTCGGCCCGCGGGCCTCGCGCGCCCTCGCCACCGCGTTCGGCAGCATGGACGCCATCCGGCAGGCCTCCGAGGAGGAGCTCGCCCACGTGGACGGCGTGGGCCCGGTCATCGCCCAGGCGCTGACTGAATGGTTCGCCGAGGACTGGCACCGCGACATCGTGGACCGCTGGGCGGACGCCGGCGCCCGGATGGCGGACGAACGCGACGAGTCGACGCCCAGGACGCTGGAGGGGCTGACCGTGGTGGTGACCGGGAGCCTCGAGGGCTTCAGCCGCGATGAGGCCAAGGAAGCCATCCTGATCCGCGGCGGCAAGGCGGCCGGATCGGTGTCGAAGAACACCAGTTACGTGGTGGCGGGCGAGAACGCCGGCACCAAACTGGACAAGGCCGAGCAGCTCGGCGTCCCGGTCCTGGATGAGGACGGCTTCCGTGCCCTGCTGGCGAACGGGCCGGCCGGCGAATGAGTTCCCACTCCGCGGGTCCTCCCGCACCTGGCGTTCCGGGGCTGCTCGAACTGGCCAAATCGGCCGCCGCGGCGGGGGCCGCCGTCCTGGCCACCCGAAAGACTGCGGCCCTGGACGTCAGCAACAAGGGCGACTCAGGAGACTGGGTGACCGCCTTCGACCTCGCCGCCGAAGCCGCCGTCCGGGACGTCATCACCGCCGCCCGGCCGTGGGACATCATCACGGGGGAGGAGGGCGGCACCGACCTGCCGGCGGAGCCCAGCGGCTACCGCTGGTCCATCGACCCGCTCGATGGCACCACCAATTTCATCCGCAACATCGTCTACTACGCCACCTCCGTGGCGGTGGCCGACGCCGACGGCGTCTGGCTGGCCGGCGTCGTCAGCGCACCGGCGCTGGGACGCACCTACTACGCGTCCCGCGGCCAGGGCGCCTGGCTCCAGGATCAGGGCCAGGTGACCGCCCTGTTCGGCCCGGTTCCCGGACGGGCCGGCCAGATCCTGGCCACGGGCTTCAGCTACGATCCCGGCGTGCGGGCGGAACAGGCCGCAGGCCTCGGCAGCCTGATGGACGGCTTCGCCGACATGCGCCGGCTCGGGTCCGCGGCGCTGGACCTGTGCCTCGTGGCGGACGGCACGCACGACGCCTACGGTGAGCGCGGGCTCAACGAACACGACTTCGCCGCCGGGGCCCTGATCGCCGAGGAGGCTGGCTGCTGGGTGCGCCGGCCGCGGCTCACCAGCCCCCTGGCCGGCGGCCCCTCCGACGACGAGCGCCTGGCCGCATGGACGTGCGCCGGTCCGCTGGAACTCTCCGGCAAATTCCCGCTCTAACGTCGTCCCGCTGGGCCGGCTCTACGCCTGTCAGATGCGCCTGAGTGATAGTTCAGTCACGGAAACGGCCTTTCCGGGCATGGCCCGGGGCGGGCGCCCGTACCATTGACAGGTGCCTTCGCAGATCCTCATTCGCCCCGCCGTTCCGGCCGACTTCGACGCCATAGCGCGCATCACCCGGGATGCCTACCTGGCGGCGGGCTACTTTGAGAGCGCCGACCACCCCTACATGCAGCAGATCCAGAACGTCGGGCAGCGCGCGGCGGCCGCGACGGTTTGGGTCGCCGAGCGTGAAGGCCGGATCCTCGGCTCCGTGACGCTGGCGGTCGCCGGCGAGCCCTACGCGGACATCGCCTTCAGCGACGAGCTCGAGTTCAGGATGCTCGTGGTGGACCCCTCCGTGCAGCGCAGCGGCGCCGGCAAGGCCATGGTCCAGGCCATCATGGAGCACGCCAGGGCCCTGCCCCGTATTCACGCCGTGGCCCTCACCACGGGCGAGAGCTGGGAAAGCGCCC
>NZ_CAKKMM010000673.1:0-2691 GCF_918698205.1 Microbacterium sp. Bi128
TGCCGGCACCGCCCGGTTCGTGGCGACGGCGGGGATGGGCGCCGTCGTCGTCAGCGTGATGCTGCATCTGCAGAACGCGGCCGCCGCCGGCGAAACTCCTGTCGCCGGGCCCTGGCTCGTGGCCGCGTACCTGCTGTGCTCAGCGCTGCCGCTGGTCCTCCTGGCCCCGTGGGCCGGCCGGCTCGCCGACACCATGGATTCGCGCACGCTGGCGACGGCGAGTTCGGCGGTCAGCGCCGCCGCCGTCGCCGGCATGGGGCTTGGCATGCAGTACCTGGAGAACTATCTGCCCGTGCTGTTTGCCATGACGTTCCTGCTCGACGCGGCCCAGTCCGTGGCCAGCCCCACCTGGCAGGCCCTGCTGCCGCGGATCGTCGGAGAGGACCGCACCCCCCGGGCCATGGGGACCATGCAGGCGACCATCATGATCGCGGGGATGGCAGGACCCGCCGCGGGCGGCCTGCTCAGCGGCTGGGGCGGGACCGGGCTGGTGTTCACCGTGGCCAGCGGCTGCTACGTCGCCATGGGGCTGGGCGCGCTGCTGATCCGGACCCGGCGCGGCACGGCGGCCGAACGTGCCGGCCAGGCGAAGCCCGCGCTGCTGGACGGGCTGCGCCTGATCCGCCGGGACAGCCTGGTCTGGGCCCTGGTCCTGGGGGCGATGTTCTTCATCGTCGTCGGCGAAGCCACCAACGTGCTCGAGGTGTTCCTGGCCCGCAACGAGCTTGGCGCCACCGAAATCCAGTACGGCCTCCTGTCCGCAGCCTTCGGCCTCGGCATGGCGGCCGGGGCCGCGATGGCCGGCAGGATCAGGACGCCGCGGGTCCGCCTGCGCGTGCTGCTGACCGCCATGACCGGAGCCTCGGCGTGCCTGGTCCTCACCGGGATGGTCCCGAGCGTGGAACTGCTTTTTGCGGCCTACACAGGGACGGGAGTGGCCTGCGGCGTCCTGAACGCCTGTTTCGGGGCCATCGCGATCCTGCGGATTCCGGAAAGCGGGCGCGGCCAGGCGATGGCGATTGTCGGCGGGATGACGCGTGCCGTCTCCATTGGCGCGCTGGCCCTGGGCGGTCTCCTGGGCGCCCTGGTGCCGGTCCGCGTCAGCTTCGTGCTCACCGGCGCCGTCGGGGCCCTGGTGGCCCTCGCCCTCACGGCGTACGTCCTGCCGCGGTTCGGCCGGGAGGACTCCGCCGCCAACACTCCAGCGGCGGCCAAGGCGGCGGCCGGGGCAGCGGCGTACGCGGCGTTGCCGGCCAAGGCCGCGGCCGAACCGTTGTTGGCGGGCACGGCCGCGACGGTATCAGGCAGGCAGCAGGAAGCCGTCGCGGACGAGGTTCCCGACTTCCTCGAGCAGGCCGGCGCGGAACTCCGCGCTGTCAAACCCCTCGTAGCCGCCCAGCAGCGCCTCGAGGGCGCCGATGATCTGCCCGACGGACAGGTCGCCGTCGCACGCTGAGACCAGGCCCGCCAGCTCGGTACTGAGCAGGTTGGTGCGGCGCAGCCCGGCACCCTGCCGCAGCAGGATGACGCCGGGGTGTTCCGCACCGGGGCGCTGGTGCCGTTCTTCGGTGACGTCCTCCGCGACCAGCAGGTGGGCGGCGGCCAGATCATGGCCGGCCAGCCAGTCGGCACGCTCGACGGCGGCGCCCAGGTGTGGCCCTACCGGCTGCTCGATCGGGTAGGTGATCTCCTCGAAGCGCGACAGCACCCGCCCGGCGCCGTCGGCAGGCCTCCGCAGCCAGATCATGCCGAAGCCGATTCCGGCCACATTGCGCGAGGCGAAGTCGTCCAGGTAGGCCGCGTACGAGTCCTCGTAGAGCCGGCGGTCGCGGCTTTCCGAGGCGTCCTGCAGCCAGGTCTCGGCGTACTGCTCGGGGCCCACCTGCTCGCGCTGGATGAACCAGACGTCGGTGGCCGGGCCGGCCCAGCTCTGGGGCCGGTCGGCCCAGCCGGCGCCGGCCGTGATCTCCCAGTTGCCCAGAAGCTGGGCCGTTCCGCCCGGGGCAAGGACCGAGGGCAGCGCACGGACCAGCGAGGACACAATCTCGTCCCCCGGCAGGCCGCCGTCGCGGTACGTGAACTGGTCCGTGGCGGTCTCGCCCAGGCTGCGGGGGGTGATGACGAAGGGCGGGTTGGAGACCACCAGCTCGAACTCCTGCCCCGCGACGGGGTCCAGCAGGGATCCGAGCCTCAGGCTGACGCGGGCGTCAAGGTCGGCCGGGTCCAGGTGCAGCTCGGCGGCGTTGAGCAGCAGGTTGAACCGGGTAAACGCCAAGGCGCGTTCGGAGATGTCCGTGGCTGTCACGTGCTCGGCGTGGTGCAGCAGGTGGAAGGTCTGGATCCCGCAGCCGGTGCCGAGATCGAGTGCCTTGGCAACATGGCGGCGGGCGGTGACCTGGACCAGGGTGGTGGAGGCCTGCCCAATCCCCAGGACATGGTCGTGACGAAGAACGCCGGCG
The DNA here is from genome assembly GCF_918698205.1 of Microbacterium sp. Bi128. NCBI lineage: Bacteria > Bacillati > Actinomycetota > Actinomycetes > Micrococcales > Microbacteriaceae > Microbacterium > Microbacterium sp. Bi128. The sequence goes on from NZ_CAKKMM010000673.1 coordinate 2,460, forward strand.
CGCTGGTGGGCCGCGAGGTCGCTGGCCACCCAGAGGTCTGCTCCGCCGGCGCTGGTCCCGTCTTCCCCCACTGTCGGGTCCCAGCCGTACGGCCTGAGGTCCACCCTGGCCTGGACCAGGTCCCCGCCCGCAGGCTCCACGAGCCCAAGTTCCACCAGCCCCTTGGTACGGATGCCGGGGAGGGCGGCGTCGAGCGTCGCCGCGGGCTGCGGTTCAGACAGAAGCCAGAGAC
>NZ_CAKKMM010000674.1:0-2688 GCF_918698205.1 Microbacterium sp. Bi128
GTGAAGGACAGGAGCCTCTTGATGTCACTTTGGGCCAGGGCGCCGAGGATGCCCACCACCATGGTCAGCAGCGCCGCGACCATGAGCGGGGCGTTGAGCGCATCCCCCGGGAATAGCAGCGTTTCCGTGCGGACCATCGCATAGACGCCCACCTTGGTCAGCAGCCCGGCAAACACCGCGGTGACCGGGGCCGGGGCGGTGGGGTAGGAGTCAGGGAGCCAGAAGGACAGCGGGAAGACGGCGGCCTTGATGCCGAAGGCCACCAGCAGCATGACGTGCAGCAGCGTCCGGGTGCCCTGGTCGAGGTCGCCGAGCTTGATGGCGAGGTCCGCCATGTTGATGGTTCCGGTGGCGCCGTAGATCATGGCGATCGCGATCAGGAACAGCACCGAGGACACGACGGAGACCACCACGTAGGTCACGCCGGCCCGGATGCGCGGGCCTGTCCCGCCGAGTGTGATGAGCACGTAGCTGGCCGTCAGCAGGATCTCGAAGCCCACGTAGAGGTTGAAGAGGTCTCCGGTGAGGAAGGCGTTGGACACCCCGGCCACGAGGATCAGGTAGGTCGGGTGGAAGATCGAGACCGGCGCGTCGCGGTCGCCGTCGGCCATGCCCTGTCCCGTTGCGTAGATCAGCACCGCAAGGCTCACGGCCGAGGACACCACGAGCATGAGGGAGGAGAACTGGTCCACCACCAGCACGACGCCCCACGGCGGCAGCCAGCCGCCGATGTTCACCGCGGCCGTGCCGCCATCCCAGACGGAGGCCAGCAGCCAGCATTCCAGCAGCAGTGTCAGCGTCAGCACGGCGATGCTGACCGCGCGCTGGACCCTGGGGTGATGGATGAGCAGAAAGGTCAGGGCGGCGCCCAGGATGGGGAGTACGACGGCGAGCGGGGCAAGGCTGGTGATGTTCACTCTCCGCCTCCTTCCGGGCTAGGGTCAACGTTGAGGGAACCGGGCTGTTCTTCAGAGGCGGCCTTGTCGGCCCGCACGGGGCGGTCACCGGACATGACCGTGGCCAGCGGGAACTCCGACGTCTCGACCGGGATCACGGAGTCGTCCTCGGCATCGAAGCTTGGCGTTTCCGCGACGCGGCGGTCCTCGGCGTCGTCCTGGATTTCATCCTGGCGGGCCAGGACCCAGGTGCGGTAGATGATGCCCAGCATGAACGCCGTGACGGCGAAGGAGATCACGATCGAGGTCAGGATCAGGGCCTGCGGCAGGGGGTCGTTGTAGTCCCCCGCCGGGGTGTCCTTGTCGAAGAGCGGCGCCAGCCCGGCGTAGCCGCCGGTGGCGAGGATCAGCAGGTTCGTGGCGTTGGCCAGCAGCATGAGGCCCAGCAGGACCCGGGTGAGGCTGCGTTCAAGGAGCAGGTAGATGCCACAGGCGTAGAGGGCGCCCATGACCGTCAGCAGGGTCAGGTTGACGCTCATGTTCTCCCCTTGGCAGTGGTTTCCGCGTCGGCGGACTCGTCGGCGGAGTCGGCGGGGACCCCGCCTGGGAATCCTCCGCTGTCCCGGTCTTCGGCGGCCCCCTCTTCGGTCGTCTCGGGTTGCTCTTCGAAGTGCTCGTCGATCTCCGCGCCGAGGCTGCGCAGCACATCCAGGGCCAGTCCGACGACCACGACGTAGACACCGATGTCGAAGATGGTCGAGGTGACGAACTTGATGTCGCCGAAGACGGGCAGCCACAGCTCCACGATGGCGCTCTGGAACACTTCGCCGCCCAGCAGCAGCGGCGTCATTCCGGCGGCGGCCGCCGTGGCCAGACCGATCCCCAGCAGGGTGCCGGCGCCGACGGGTGTCGCTTCGCGCAGTTCGAAGCGGCCGCCGGCCAGGTAGCGGATGGTCAGGGCGAGGCCGGCGGTGAGGCCGCCGGCGAAGCCGCCGCCGGGCAGGTTGTGGCCGGCGAGGAGCAGATAGATGGAGAACACGATCATCGAGTGGAAGATGAGGCGGGTGACCACCTCGAAAATGATCGAGCGGCGTTCGGGTGCCAGGGTCCGGCCGGCCACCAGCCAGGCGTCGCGAGTGGCGGCAGCGAACCGCCGGTTCATCGCCAGGGCGGCGTCTTCCCTGGTGCTGCCCCTGGCCCCGGTCCGCCGGCCCACGGTCCCTTCCGCGACGCTCGCGGATGTCCGGATGCGGTCACCGCGGCCGCGGACGAAGATGAGGCTGGCCACGCCGGTGGCGGCCAGGGCCAGGACCGAGATCTCGCCAAAGGTGTCCCAGGCCCGGATGTCCACCAGGGTCACGTTGACGACGTTGAGCCCGCCGCCGCCCTCATAGGCCAGTTGCGGGAACTGCAGGGAGACCGGCGGCGCCACCCGGGCGCCGAGGGCGTGGATGGCCACGAAAATCATGGTGACGCCGAATGCCAGGCCGATCACCACGCGGATGACCCGGTACTTGCCGCCGGTGCGGTCCCGCAGCCCCGGCGGAAGGCTCCGCATGGCCAGCACGAACGCCACCAGGATCATGGTTTCGACCAGCATCTGGGTCAGGGCGAGGTCCGGGGCTCCCTGCAGGGCGAACATCATGGCAATCCCGTAGCCGGTGACGGACACCATCAGGACGGCCAGGAACCGTTTGTTGGCGCGCACCGCGGCCAGCGCCCCGATCACGATTCCGGCGCCGGCCACCAGCTGCAGCGGCGAGCCGGGATCGATGACATAGAGGCCGGGCGG
>NZ_CAKKMM010000675.1:0-2686 GCF_918698205.1 Microbacterium sp. Bi128
CCCGGGCAGAACGAGATCGACCTCCGCTACGCCGACGCACTGACCACCGCCGACAACATCATGACCTTCCGCACGGTCGTGAAAGAGGTCGCGATCGAGCAGGGCGTGTACGCCACGTTCATGCCCAAGCCCCTCAGCGGCCAGCCCGGCAGCGGCATGCACACGCACATGTCCCTGTTCGAGGGCGACATGAACGCCTTCTACGAAGAGGGCGGCCAGTACCAGCTGTCGAAGGTGGGCCGTCACTTCATCGCGGGTCTGCTGCGTCACGCGAACGAGATCTCGGCCGTGACCAACCAGTTCGTCAACTCGTACAAGCGCCTGTGGGGCGGCGACGAAGCTCCGAGCTTCATCTGCTGGGGCCACAACAACCGCTCGGCCCTCGTGCGCGTTCCGCTCTACAAGCCCAACAAGGGCCAGTCGACGCGGGTCGAGTACCGCGCGCTCGACTCCGCGGCCAACCCGTACCTCTCGTACGCGCTCATGCTCGCCGCGGGCCTGAAGGGCATCGAAGAGGGCTACGAGCTGCCCGCCGAGGCGGAGGACAACGTCTGGTCGCTCACCGACTCCGAGCGTCGGGCCCTCGGCTACGCGCCGCTGCCGGCGAGCCTCGACCACGCCCTCGAGTACCTCGAGGAGTCCGAGCTCGTCGCCGAGACGCTGGGGGAGCAGGTGTTCAAGTACGTCCTGCTGAACAAGCGCCGCGAGTGGCAGCAGTACCGCGCACAGGTCACCCCCTTCGAGCTGCAGAGCAACCTCGAGGCGCTCTGACCCGGCCGTGGTGATCTCGGGCGATCGATCGACGGCGCTCACCGCTCTGGCCCGTATCGGCTTCTCGCGTCTCGCGGAAGCCGATACGGCGTTGGGCGAGCTCGAGCAGCTGACCGGCGTCGAGCGGGCGGATGCCATGGCTCTGGCGCAGCGCGTGGCCGACCCCGACCGTGCCCTCGCGGGGATCGTGCAGATCGCCCGTCGCGCCGAAGGGGCCGTCCGCGCGGCGGCGGCCGACGCCGGATCCTGGCGTGCGCTGTGGGACATCGTCGGCGCGTCCGACGGGTTCGCGGAGTTCTACCTGCGCCACCCCGACGAGATCGCCCACCTCGCCGGCGCCGGCCTCACCGTGCCCGACGAGCAGACCATGCGCGCCGAGCTCCTGGCATCCGTCGGCGATGACGAGGGCTTCGCGACGGACGCCTCGGATGCCGCCTGGGCGGCCCTCCGTGTCCGCTACCGTCGGCTGCTCGCCCGGATCGCCGCGTACGACCTCGGTCAGGACGACCCGGCCTCCGCGATCGACATCGTGTCCGCGGCCCTCGCCGACCTCGCCGGCGCGGCCCTCGAGGCGTCGCTGAGCGTCGCTCGGGCGCGTGTGTCCGGGACCGGGCCCGCGGCCTTCCCTCGTGCCCAGGTCGAGGCGACGCGCTTCGCGATCATCGCGATGGGGAAGACCGGCGCCCGCGAGCTCAACTACGTCAGCGACGTCGATGTCATCTTCGTCGGCGGAACCTCCGATGAGGAGGTCGTGTCCGAGGCCCGTGCGATCGACATCGGCACGCGCCTGGCCGTCCAGACGATGCGCGGCATCTCGGGTCCCGAGATCGAGCCGCCCCTGTGGGAGGTCGATCCGAACCTGCGCCCCGAGGGCAAGCAGGGCGCCCTCGTGCGGAGCCTCGGCGCCCACGCGCAGTACTACGACCGGTGGGCGAAGAGCTGGGAGTTCCAGGCACTCTTGAAGGCCCGCGCGATCGCGGGCGACCCCGCCCTCGGCGCCGAGTACATCGCGGCCGTGCAGCCCCTGGTGTGGCTGAGCGCCGCGCGCGAGAACTTCGTCGACGGCGTGCAGCGCATGCGCGAGCGCGTGACCGACCACATCCCGGCCTCCGAGGTGAACCGCCAGGTCAAGCTGGGGCCGGGAGGCATCCGCGATGTCGAGTTCACCGTGCAGCTGCTGCAGCTCGTGCACGGGCTCACGGACGACCGGATCCGCCAGCGCGGGACGCTCGACGCCCTCGACGCGCTCGTCGCGGAGGGCTACATCGGACGCAGCGAAGCCGAGGCGTTCGGCCGCGACTACCGACTGCTGCGGCTGATCGAGCACCGGCTGCAGTTGCGGGGATTGCGCCGCACGGCCCTCTTGCCCGAGAAAGACGACGACCTGCGGGTGCTCGCTCGCGCGACGAAGCTGTCGGACTCGGCCGCGGGTGTGCAGCAGGCGTGGGAGCGCATCAAGCGCGAGGTGCGCGACATCCATGTCCGGTTGTTCTACCGGCCGCTCCTCTCGGCCGTCGCGGCCCTCCCCGAGGGGGAGCGCTCGCTCTCGACCGAGCAGGCCCGCGACCGCCTCGCCGCGATCGGCTTCCGTGACCCCGCGGGCGCGCTGCGGCACATCGCCGCACTCACGAACGGCCTGAGCCGCAAGGCGACGATCCAGCGCCACCTCATGCCGATCATGATCCGCTGGTTCGCCGACGGCGTCGATCCGGACTACGGGCTGCTGGTGTTCCGCCGCATCAGCGAACGGCTGGGCAACACGCCGTGGTTCCTGCGGATGCTGAGGGACTCCGCGGGAGCCGCCGAAAGCCTCACCCGCGTGCTGTCGGGATCGCGCTACATCGGGGAGCTCATGGAGTGGATCCCCGAGTCGGTCGCCTGGCTCGACGACGACGCTCTGCTGCGACCGCGGTCG
>NZ_CAKKMM010000676.1:0-2685 GCF_918698205.1 Microbacterium sp. Bi128
GACGAGTTCCTGCGGCACGATCGCGCGGCGGATCGAGGTGCATTTCTGGCCGGCCTGGGCGGTCATCTCGGTGACGAGGGACTTGATGAAGGCGTCGAATTCCGGTGTGCCCTTGACCGCATCCGGGCCCAGGATCGCGGCATTCAGGGAGTCGGTCTCGGACGTGAAGCGGACCCCGCCCTTGACCACATTGGGGTGCGACTTGAGCGTGTTGGCGGTCGACGCGGAGCCGGTGAAGGCCACGAGGTCGCGGTAGTCCAGGTGGTCCAGCAGCGTACGGACCGAGCCGGAAATCAGCTGTAGCGAGCCGGTGGGCAGGATGCCGGATTCGTCGATCGCCTTGACCACGGCGGCGGCCACGTACCCGGTGGGGGTGGCGGGCTTGACGATGGTGGGGACGCCGGCGAGGAAGGCCGGGGCAAGCTTTTCCAGCATGCCCCAGACAGGGAAGTTGAAGGCGTTAATCTGCACGGCGACGCCGGGGATGCGGGTGTAGATGTGCTCACCGGCGAACGAGCCGTCGCGGGACAGCACCTCCATGGGGCCATCCACCACCACCTGGGAGTTGGGCAGCTCCCGGCGGCCCTTGGACCCGAAAGTGAACAGGACGCCGATGCCGCCGTCGATGTCGATCATGGAGTCGATCTTGGTAGCGCCGGTCTGCGCCGAGAGCGCGTAGAACTCCTCGCGGCGGCCATTGAGGTACTGCGCCAGTTCCTTGAGCTTGAGCGCGCGCTGGTGGAAGGTCAGCGTGCCAAGTTCCGCCTGGCCGGTGGTGCGGCCATAATCCACGACGGCGGCGAGGTCGAGCCCCTCGGTGCTCACCTTCGCCAGGAGCTCGCCGGTGCTGGCGTCCAGTACCGGCGCCGCGCCGGCGGCGGCGGCGTCGTCGGGAGTCCACCAGGAACCCCGGATGAAACTGGGAACGATCTCGACAGTGTCTACTGCGGGTGCGGCTGTGGTGGTCATCGTTGACGGGTCCTTCCAACGGGGGAGCAAGATCAACACGGCCGGAACATTACTGACCGTCCGTTCGGTAATATGATCTACAGTACATGAATGAGGCCTGCCGCACACTAGCCGCGGCGGCACCGACCGTCCGGGACCCGGCCGGCCGGCAACAAAGGAGACGCTATGACGCCCGAGACCGGCAGCACCGAATTGTGGAAAATCACCCTGGGGGAACTCGACGAGAAGATGGGCGTGAAGATCGTCGAGGAGTCCGTGGACCGCGTGGTCGCGACCATGCCGGTGGAGGGCAACCGGCAGTCGTTCGGGCTCCTGCACGGCGGCGCCTCACTGGCCGTGGGCGAGGCCGTGGGGTCCTGGGCCGCCGTCATCCACGCCAGCACCCTGGGCAAGACGGCGGTGGGCGTCGACGTCTCGGCCACGCACCACAAGTCGACCCGCGAGGGACTGATCACGATCACGGCCACCCCCATCCATCTGGGCGGCACCCTGACCACCCACGAGGTGCTGATCACGAACGAGACCGGCCAGCGAATCTGCACGCTGCGGATCACCAACCTGCTGCTGGACCGCAAGGCCTGACTTCTGCCCCGAACCCTCTGGGTCGCCGGAGACCTGCGGGGTCGCTGTAACGTTCCGGCGACCCGGGAGCTTTCCGGCGAACTCGGGCCCAGGGCGGGAGGCCGCCTACACCGGACCCCGCTCCCGATGTAGGGCCGATCGGCCCGGAAGGCGCGGTGCCGCGGCTGTTAGCTTGGAAGTGCTGAGTCGCCCGGCACCGCCGGGTATCACCGGTCTCACCGGAAGGGATGCACCATGCTCTCAGACACCTCACTTCCCGTCATTCAGGCAACGCTGCCCGTAGTCGGCGAGCACATCGAGGAGATCGCCAAGCGCTTCTACAAACATATGTTCGAGGCGCAGCCGGATCTCCTGGACGGGCTCTTCAACCGCGGAAACCAGGCGGACGGCCGCCAGCAGCAGGCGCTCGCCGGATCCATCGCGGCCTTCGCCGGCATGCTCGTGGAGAAACCGGACCAGGTGCCGGACCATCTGCTCTCCCGGGTGGCCCACAAACACGTGTCGCTGGGACTAAGCCCGGACCAGTACCAGATTGTCCACGACCACCTCATGTGGGCGATCGTGGATGTTCTGGGCGATGCCGTCACTCCCGAGGTCGCCGCCGCCTGGGACGAGGTCTACTGGCTGATGGCGAACCTGCTCATCAACAAGGAGCGCGGGCTGTACAACGCAGTGCACCTCTCCCCCGAGACCATTTGGCGGACGTGGCGGGTGGTGCAGCGGATCCAGGAGACCGCCGACGTCGTCTCGTTCGTCGTCGAGCGGACCGACGAGCGGGACGTCAAGCCGTCCCTGCCCGGGCAGTACGTGACCCTCAAGATGACCATGCCCGACGGCGTACAGCAGCCCCGGCAGTACAGCCTGACCAAGGCCGACGACGGGCAGCACCGGCAGTTCGCCGTCAAGAGGGTCCACGGACTTACGACTCCCGACGGCGAGATGTCCAGTCTGCTCCACAATGACGTCCAGGTAGGCGACGAGGTGGTGCTCTCAGCTCCGTTCGGCGACGTTGTGCTGGAGTACACGGACCGGCCCCTGGTCATGGCCAGCGCGGGAATCGGCATCACGCCCATGGCCGGGATGCTCTCCCACCTCGTGCAGTCCGGTTCACGACGCCAGGTGATGCTGCTGCAT
>NZ_CAKKMM010000677.1:0-2684 GCF_918698205.1 Microbacterium sp. Bi128
CTGGCCGGCAAAACCCGCGATCATCCCGGCGTGGGTGGAGCCCGTGACGGTGCAGACGACAATCGTGTCGAAAAAGATGCCGAGCTCGCGCTCCTGCTCTTCCACCTCGTAGGCCCAGTTGGCGAAGCCCAGACCCCCCAGCCTGTGGTCGGAGCCGCCGGCCGGGATCGCGTAGGGCTTGCCGCCGGCGGCCTTGACCTCTTCAATGGCGGTCTCCCAGCTGCTGCGGATGCCGATGTCGAAGCCCGCACTGTCCAGCCGCACGTCGGCGCCCATGATCCGCGAGAGCAGGATGTTGCCTACCCGGTCGGACAACGGATCGGGCCAGTCGACCCAGTTTTCCTGGACCAGGCGTGCTTTGAGGCCGAGTTTCGCGGCCACCGCCGCGACCTGGCGGGTGTGGTTGGACTGGTAGCCGCCAATCGAGACGAGGGTGTCCGCACCCTGGGCCAAGGCCTCCGGGACGAAGTACTCCAGCTTGCGCGTCTTGTTGCCGCCAAACGCGAGGCCGCTGTTGACGTCCTCGCGTTTCGCCCAGATCTGCGCCCCGCCCAGGTGTCGGCTGAGCCGCGGCAGCGGATGGACGGGGCTCGGGCCAAACGTCAGGGGGTAGCGTTCGAAATCGGTGATGGCCATCGTCGGTCCTTCGCTCGCGGTGGGAAACGGTCACAGCAAATATGCAATATATTGCATTGTCGGATACGGGCTCCGGAAGGGCAAGAGGGATATACGATATGTTGCATGCCCGTACCCTCGCTCGCCGGAGTCCACAAGCGGCCGCTGCTGCGGGACAACGTCTTTGAATCGATCCGTAACGCGATCGTCGACGGCACCTTCGAGCCCGGCGAACGGCTGAAGGACGCCGAACTGGAAGCGTGGCTCGGCGTGAGCCGGACACCCATCCGCGAGGCGCTGCTGCGGCTGGAACGCGCCGGCCTGGTGGTAGCGCTGCCGGGCAAGGCGACCATCGTGGCCCCCTGCGACCCGGCGTCGACCCTCAGCACGCAGCAGGTGGTGGCGGGACTGCACGAGCTGGCCGCACGCCTGGCGGTCCCGCTCCTGGCGGAGGAGCACCTCGCCGCCATGGCCGGGGCCAACGCGCGCTTCGAACAGGCCCTGCAGGCGGCGGAGGTCGAGTCGGCACTGCGGGCCGATGACGATTTCCACGCCGTCTTTGTCACGGTCAGCGGCAACCCGGTGCTCCGGGAACTCCTGGAACAAACCACCCCCGTCCTGCGCCGGGTGGAGCGGATGCGTTTCGGCTCCTTTGCCGCCCGGGAATCGGTGGCTCAGCACGCTGAAATCATCCGGCTCGCCCGCCTTGGCGACGCCGAGGCGGCCGCCAGGGCGTGCCGGGAGAACTGGCTCTCGCTGCGGTTCACGTCCGCGGAAGACCCCGCTTAGGACCGTTGTGGTCCCGCCTGCGCCAGGCGTGACTGCTGCCTTAACTGCGACGGCTGCGGCCTTAACCGCGACGGCGGCGGCCCGCCCCTGCAAGGGCGACCCGCCGCCGTCGTACGCCGGTTGGTGACACGTCAGTCGGTGCCGGCCAGTGTCAGTCGTTGATGAGGTCGTTGACCACGATCGTCTGGTCGCGGTCCGGGCCGACGCCGATCGCGGAGAACCGCGTGCCGGAGAGCTTTTCCAGGGCCAGGACGTAGTTCCGGGCGTTCTCCGGCAGGTCCTCCAGGGTACGGGCGCCGGTGATGTCCTCGGTCCAGCCTTCGAAGTATTCGAAGATCGGCTTGGCGTGGTGGAACTCGGTCTGGGTCATGGGCATTTCGTCGTGCCGCACACCATCGACGTCGTAGGCCACGCAGACCGGGATCTGTTCGATGCCCGTCAGCACGTCCAGCTTGGTGACGAAGTAGTCCGTGAAGCCGTTGACGCGGGAGGCGTGGCGTGCCAGCACGGCGTCGTACCAGCCGCAGCGGCGGGGACGGCCGGTGTTGACGCCGAACTCGCCGCCGGTCTTCTGCAGGTACATGCCCATCTCATCGAACAGTTCCGTCGGGAACGGCCCTGCGCCCACGCGGGTGGTGTAGGCCTTGATGATGCCGATGGAACGCGAGATCCGGGTGGGGCCGATGCCAGAGCCCACGGAGGCGCCGCCCGCGGTCGGGTTCGAGGACGTCACGAAGGGGTAGGTGCCGTGGTCAACGTCCAGGAAGGTGGCCTGGCCGCCCTCCATCAAGACCACCTTGCCCTCGTCCAGGGCGGTGTTCAGGACGTAGGTGCTGTCGATGACCAGCGGGCGGAGGCGCTCGGCGAAGGACAGGAAGTACTCCACGATCTCGTCCACCTCGATGTCCCGGCGGTTGTAGACCTTGACCAGGAGCTCGTTCTTCTGGCGCAGCGAACCCTCTACCTTCTGGCGCAGGATCGAGGCGTCAAAGACGTCCTGGACGCGGATGCCGAGGCGGGCCACCTTGTCCATGTAGGCCGGGCCGATGCCGCGGCCGGTGGTGCCGATGGCGCGGCTGCCGAGGAACCGCTCGGTGACCTTGTCCAGGACCTGGTGGTAGGGCGCCACGAGGTGCGCGTTGGCGGAGACGCGCAGCTTGGAGGTGTCCGCGCCGCGGGCCTCCAGTCCGTCGATCTCCTGGAACAGGGCTTCCAGGTTCACCACGCAGCCGTTGCCGATGATCGGAATCGCGTTCGGGCTCAGGATGCCGGCCGGAAGG
>NZ_CAKKMM010000678.1:0-2684 GCF_918698205.1 Microbacterium sp. Bi128
CCCGGCGCCCGCGACGCGACCCGCGGCCCTGGCCTCCCGTCCCGCCGGCTGGGTGCCCGGCCAGCGCTACTACCCCGGGTCGCGTCCCCGGCTCGCCGAGTCGGACTCGCTGCCGGTCGTGGAAGCAGTCCCCGTCGTCCCGCCCGAGCCCGTCCGCACGCCGTCGATCCCGGCCGAACCGGCGCCCGCCGTCGCCCCGTCGCGAACCGCCACGTGGGCCGCGTGGCGGGAGCGTTTCGGCGCGCGCATGGGCATGGCCACCGCGGTGCTCACGATCGGCGCCGGCGCGACGGTGCTCGCCGTCTTCGCCGCGTACGGTGCCCCGGTCCTCCACCTCCCCGGCACCACGACGGTGGCCGCTCCCGACCCGGCGCAAGTCGCTGAGGCGCTGCCCACGCTGCAGGCGCAGTTGGCCGCCGCCGTGACCGCCGACACCTGGCCCGAGTTGCATCCCGGTCTCGACGAGGTCATCCGGGAATCTTCGTCCGACAATCGCGCGCACGACTGCTTCACCCCGGACGTCGCGCCCGACCCCGCCCGCTGCACGTTCGGCGACCCGGCGGCATCCCGTCACGTCTACCTCGTGGGCGACTCCAGCGCGATGGCGTACGCGCCGACGCTGGCCGCTCTCGCCGAGCAGAGCGGCGGAGCGTGGCGCGCGACCACGGTGGGAATGTACGGATGCCGCTTCACCGACGTCGCGGTCGAGAGCCGGGATCCCGCGGTCGCCGCGGCGTGCGGCTCGCGGAAAGAACAGGTGCGGGCGATGATCGCCGCCGATCCCGCCGACCTCGTGATCGTGTCCAACGCATTCACCCTCGGCCGCTCGGTCGACGGCGAGACCCTCGACGCGGCACGGCTGGCCGCATCGACGTTCGCGCAGGTGGGGCCGTGGGCACCCCCGGGGCGGACGGTGTTCCTCGCGCCGCCGCCGCACGGCGCCGACCTGGATCGCTGCTACTCACCCACGACGGGACCGTCCGCGTGCCTGGCCGCGGTCGACGATGTCTGGATGCAGATGGAGGCGGCCACCGAGGCGGAGGCCGCAGCGACCGGCAACGCCGCCGTGAACGCGCTGCCGTTCACGTGCTGGGAGAACGTGTGCCCCGCTTTCGCGGGCGACACTCCGGTTCGCTACGACGAGACCCACTTGACCCCCGCGTTCGCGGAACGTCTGGCTCCCATCCTGCAGCAGGAGCTGCAGGCACGCGGTCTGTACTGAGTCGCCTCAGGCGTCGATGTCGTCGACGCCCGGCATCCACGACGCGCCCGGCTTGCCCCACTTGCGCTTGCGGGCGATCTTCGAGACCACCCGGCTGTCCTCTTCGTCGAGGCGGTCGACGTAGAGGACGCCGTCGAGGTGGTCGAACTCGTGCTGCAGGATGCGGGCACGCCACCCCGAGACCTCGATGCGCACGGGCTCACCGTCCAGGTCGACGCCGGTGAGCATCGCGGCATCCGAACGGCGCAGCGGGAAGCGCTCACCCGGGAACGACAGACATCCCTCGGACTCCTCTTCCGGGTCGGGGAAACCGGGCTCGAGCGGACGGATCCACAGCTCGGGGTTGATGACGACGCCGCGCCACGGCTGCCCCTCGTCGTCTTCGTACGAGTACGTGAAGAGCCTGAGGCCGACACCCACCTGGGGAGCGGCGAGGCCCACGCCGGGAGCGGCATCCATCGTCTCGAACATGTCGGCGACGAGGGTGCGGATCTCGTCCGTGATCTCGTCGACGCGGACAGCGGGAGCATGCAGCACGGGATCGCCCATGATGCGGATCGGGAGAACGGCCACGTCACCAGCCTAATCGTGAGGACGGCGGCTATCGTCGGAGGGTGATCCCGCTCGATGTCTCCCTCACCGACGGTATCGACCAGCTCGTCGGTGTCTTCCGCGATCCGCGCATCCTGCTCGGCATCCCCCTCGCCCTGCTGGGTGCGGTGTTCATGTCGTTCGGCGCGCAGTACCAGCACCGCGGCGTGCAGAAGGTGGAGCGCCTGTCCGGCAAGACCACCGGCGGCCTCTCCGGCGCACAGATGAAGTCGCTCCTGACGCGTCCGTCGTGGGTCGCGGGAACCGTCATGCTCGGCCTTGCGATCGCGTGCCAGCTCGCCGCGCTGTCGGTGGCACCGCTGATCCTCGTGCAGCCTCTCGGGGCGATCGCCCTGGTGATCACGACGATCCTCAACGCGCGCGTCACGCATCACAAACCGACGCGTCAGTCGCTCATCGCGATCGCCGCGTGCGTCGGCGGCATCTTCATCTTCGTGACCATCGCGGCCTTCTTCGCGACCGAGCACGAGATCACGTCGCGCGAATTGCTGATCATCCTCGGCATCCTGGCCGTGGTCGTCATCGTCTTCGGCGGCTTCTGGCTGTTGGTGCGTCGCCGCGCGCAGGCGCTGTTCTACATCATGGCCGCGGGCGTCATCTACGGCTTCGTCGCGACCCTCGCCAAGGTCGTCATCAGCCGCGCCCAGGCCGGCAACTTCGACTGGCTGACGCTGCTGTGCCTCGTGGCGCTCCTCGCCGCCGTCGGTGTCGGCGCGTACTTCGTGCAGACGGCGTACTCGGTCGGCCCTCCCGACCTGGTGATCGCGGGGCTCACGGTGATCGACCCCATCGTCGCGGTACTCATCGGCCTGTCGGTCCTCGGCGAGGCCTCGACGGCTCCCGCCTGGGC
>NZ_CAKKMM010000679.1:0-2677 GCF_918698205.1 Microbacterium sp. Bi128
GGCGACGGTTTAACGCGTTAAGGTGCGGCGGGGGGCTCCCACCTGGGGGTGGGAGCCCGCCGTTGTTTGTGCGTGCGTGGGTCAGCTGGCCTTGGCCAGGCCCGTGCGGGCCATGGCGTCCGCGTATGCGGTGTGCATCTCTGCCAGGTACTCTTCCTGCCGGGCCGGGGTGCCGGCGAACGCCCGGCCGCTGAGCGAGCGGACCTTGTAGGTCTTCAGGCCGCGGCGCCAGATCATGGGCACTTCGGTCTTGAGCAGCAAGTTGGCCAGGCGGTTGGCCTCGGTGCCGTGGGCGACGATCACGGAGGCGCGGGGAACGAGGGCCAGGAACTTCAGCAGCGGCTTCAGGCCCGCGGAAATCTGGTCCGGTGTGAACTTGCCGTTCGGCTCGCCGGGGACGTGCCACGGGTGGACGTTCCAAGGCATGACGAATTCGGGGCGCAGGCCGAGTTTCCACTGGATGCCCAGCATACGGGTGGCGGCCTCGTCGTCGCCGGCGGTGATGAAGCCTGACGCGTCAGCGGTGCCGATGTTGGAGTACAGGCTGATGATCCGGCACTCGTCGACGTCGTGCATGGGGTCCACGTAGGGGACAGCGGCGCCAGCTTTGGTTGCCGGGAGGACGTCAAGGAGCTCGTTGACGGGGGCGACGTTAGGTTCGTACCGGCGGCTAAGAAGCTCTTCGCGGAAATTTTCGGTGGCCAGGGCTGTCATATGTTGCTGGGTCTCCTGCGGGATTGGCAAAGCTGCCACACCGGATGCAGGCACGCCGAATACGGGCATGCGGAGCAATAGTGTGGTTTGAAAATGTGGTGTGGACCGATTCCTGGTCGATCCTTATCAGTCTATCAAGCCCCGCGAAATGCGGCGCCGGGCTGGACCCCGCCGGCCAGGTGCTGCTACCAGAGCCGCTGGGTGGCGCGGCGTGCGCCTTCGCCGAGGGCCTCCAGCTTGGCGTAGGCGATTTGGGGATGCACCCTGCCGCCCAGCCCGCAATCGGTGGACGCAATCACGTTTTCACGTCCCACGAACTCGGCGAAGCGCACGATCCGGTCGGCCACGAGATCCGGATGCTCCACGACGTTGGTGGCGTGTGAGACGACGCCGGGGATGATGACCTTCCCTTCGGGAAGCTTCGCATCCTCCCAGACGCGCCATTCGTGCTCGTGCCGGACGTTGGCCGCCTCGAAGGAGTAGCCGCCGGCATTGACCTGCAGGACTGAGTCGACGATGTCCGCGAAGGGGATGTCCGTGGTGTGCGGGCCGTGCCAGGAACCCCAACAGACATGCAGCCGGATCTGCTCCTGGGGAAGACCGCGCAGCGCCCAGTTCGTTGCTTCGACCCGGAGTTGGATGAACTTCAGGTAGTCCGCCAGGCTCGGCTCGGGGTTGATCTGGTCCCAGCTCTCGGCCAGGGAGGGGTCGTCGAGCTGGACTGTCAGGCCGGCGTCGATGATGGCCCTGTATTCCTCGCGCATCGCGTCGGCGCAGGCGTAGAGGAGTTCCTCATCGCTGCCGTAGTAATCGTTGGCCACCCGGGCGCACGAACCGGGCGAGAGGGAGGCGATGAACCCCTCGGCGAGCCCGGCCGCGGCCAGTCCGGTCTTGAGGTTGGCAACGTCCGAGGCCACGAGCTCCTGGCCCGTGTACGTCAGTGGCCCGGCGACCTTGGGCTGCGTGACGGCCTTGCGGTGGGCCAGGATCCCGGAGGAGGGGTCGTTGTAGGCGTCATCGAACTTCTGCCGGTCCCGGCGGTCCGGGAAGGAGGTCAGGACGATGTGGCCGGGTGAGGAGCGGTGCACCGGGGCGTCGGCCCAGCGGTCCACGTCGGTCGGTTCCAGGCCGCCGAGCCGTGAGAAGGAGTAATTCCACCAGGCGCCGTAGTCCACGGAGCTGGACATCGTGTGCCCGTACTCGCCGTCATTGGGTATGTCGATGCCCAGCTCCTTCTGGCGCTGGACGACGTCCACTACCGAGGTTTCGAGCAGGTCCAGGAATTCGGGCGTGATGCCGTCGGTTTCCTTGGCCTCGTTTGCGGCGATCAGCTCCGGCGTGCGGGGCAATGAGCCGGCATGGGTCACACGGATGTGGTCAGTGGTCCGGGGCATGGCGCGGATTCCTTTCGGCCGCTCGGGATTCTCACTCCCACTCAATTCCACCTCGCGCCGTCCCGCAAGTGGTGCCCGCTATGTGTCGGGCCTGAGCTGGTGGATGAGGCAGCTACGACGAACGCCAGGAAAAAAGAACGGCTCGTCCGCCGCGGCGGACGCGTGGCCCCCCCTCGCGGAAGCCGCCCTGGCGTTCACCACCTAGGCGGCGCGTCCAAGCAAGGACCCAAAGCGATGCCGGGCACCGATTTCGGCTAAACTTGGGTGGTAAGAGCCCCGGAACTCTGGCGTTGGATACGAACACAGCGATAGATTCGGGGCATTCTCATGAACGGCGCTGAACTGCGGTGACCGCCTGGTCATTAAACGCAGTTCGGCCCGAACGAATGGGGGAGGATCCCATGCCAGCAATCGTGATCGTCGGAGCCCAATGGGGCGACGAAGGCAAAGGTAAGGCCACTGACCTGCTTGGCGGCCGCGTCGACTATGTCGTCAAGCCCAACGGCGGCAACAACGCCGGGCACACCGTCGTCGTAGGCGGTGAGAAGTATGAGCTAAAGCTTCTTCCG
>NZ_CAKKMM010000680.1:0-2676 GCF_918698205.1 Microbacterium sp. Bi128
TTCGACGGCGGTTGCGCACCGCCGTCGAAAGTACCGTTTGGCAGCCGGCTAGTTCTTGTAGCCGCCGTTGGACTTGATGTTGGCGTCGATGGCCTTGACCGACTTGTCCAGCGCCGTCTTGGGGTCGGCGCCGGCCAGGATGTCCTGGACAGCCTTGCCGTATTCGGTGGCGATGAAGGGATAGGCCGGGGTTTCGGGGCGCATCACCGCGTAGTTGCGGGAAAGTTCCATGAAGATCCGGTTTGTGCCGCCTTTGGCGAACGCGGGGATCAGGGCAGCGGCCTCGTCGGTGGCCGGGATGGTGCCCGTTGCCTTCGCCACCGCGGCCAGGTTTTCCGGCTTCAGCGAGTAGGACAGGTAGTCCATGGCTGCCGCGGAGTTGTTGCAGCCGCTGGTCACGCCCCACTGCCAGGAGGCGCCGCCGATCTTGGGGCCGGTCCCGAGGTCCACGGACGGCATGACCACGAGGTCCTTACCTACCGCTGCGCGTGCCTTGTCCGCGGCCCAGGAGCCGGTGTAGAGAAGGCCGCTCTTGTTGTTGAGGAAGTCCTGGGTGGAGTCCTTGCCGCTCTTCTTCGCCATGAAGCCCTGGTCGGCAAGGCCGCGGAACCACTGGGCCCACTCGATGCCCTTGTCGCCATTGAGGACGCCGTCTGCCGACTGGAACCCGTCGCGGTTGATCAGGTCCCCACCGAAGGACTGCAGGAACGGGGAGTAGGCGTAGGGCAGCCATTCGCCGGTTCCGGCGGTACCCATGTCCAGCGGGTATTCCCACTTGCCCAGCGCCTTGAGCTTGGTCAGCGCGTCCTGGAACTCGTCCTTGGTCCACGGCTTTTCGACCGTGGCGACGCGGATACCGGCTGCCTTGAGGTCAGAGGCGCGTGCGAGCATCGCCAGTGCGACGTCATAGGTGCCAACGGCGTAGGTCTCGCCCTCCCATTTGGCCACCGTGCTCGGCAGGTTCTTGGAAACATCCGCGTCGAGTTTCAGGGGTGTCAGGTACTTCGCCCAGGCCCAGTTGGGAACATTGGGGCCATCGATGTCAACAATGCAGGGGAGCTTTCCGGCGGCCGCGGCCGAGACCACGGAGTCGTTGTAGGAGTCCTGCGGGAACGCCTGGACCTTGATCTTGGCCTTGGCACCGGCGCTCTTGTTGTAGGAATCGACGATGTTTTCAACCGCCTTGAGTTCTTCGGCGTTGCCCGCGTTGTGGGTCCACATGGTGATCTCATTGGAGCCGGCGGACGGGGCAGAGGCGCTGCCCTTGCCGCAGGCGCCCAGGGAGCCGACAAGTGCCGCCGCAGCTACACTGGTGGCGAGGATCCGGGTGAATCGCTTGTTCATGATGGTCAATCTTTCTGCTGAATTTGGGCGTGGGAGATTGCCCCGGGTCCTTCGGGACGCGGCCGGTGCAACGGCTGCGTCCCTTCTTATTGCGGTCCCCGGGCGGCGGAGCAGTGGAACGGTGTGGTGATGCCGGCAATCGGCTAACTTGGCGGCGGCCCGAGCGACCCCCGCTCAATCAGGGGGCAGTCCAGTTGCGTCTGGACTGCGGGTGTGCCGGGATTTTCGATGTCGTCCAGGATTCGGTGGACCGCCCAACTGCCCATTTCGTAGTGGGGAAGGGCGACGGTGGTGAGCCCCGGCCAAAGGGCGTCCGCGATGATTTCGAGATTGTCGATTCCCACAATGGACACGTCCTCCGGAATGCGCAGCCCCAATGCGGTGGCCGCCTGGTAGGCGCCCATGGCAACCCTGTCACTGAAGCAGAACAGGGCTGTGGGGCGGTCGGGCTGACCGAGCAGGCCCAGGGCGGCCTCGCGGCCTCCCGTGGTTTCGGGCTGGCCGATCACGAGGTGGCGGGGGTCGTGCTGCAGGCCGTGCCGCCGGAGAGCGTTGAGGAAGCCTTCCCTGCGGCCGTGCGTGGCGGGGATGTCGTCGATGTTGTTGAGCATCCCGATCCGGGTGTGGCCCGCTTGGATGATTGCTTCAACGGCCGTCTCGGCGGCGCCCACCTCGTCGGGGGTAACCGAGGAAATGGACTTGTCGTTAGTGGTGGAATCCAGCAGCACGGTGGGAAGGCCCTCCAGTTCTGCGGGGACCTGCACGCTTTGGTGGTACATCCTGGCGTAGACCACGCCGTCCACCTGGTGCTGCCGCAGCATGTTGATTTCACGGGTTTCCAGCTCGCTGTCCAGGCCCGAGTTGACCACCATCACCACGTAGCCGCGGTCGTAGGCGGCGTCCTGCGCCCCGCGGATCATGGCGCCTGCAAAGGGGGTGGTGGTGATTTCGTCACTGACCAGGCCAAGGATCTGGGAGCGCTGGTTGCGCAGTCCGCTGGCCATCTTGTTCGGGGCGTACCCAAGATCCCTGGCCACGTCCCGGACGAGTTGCTGCGTCGCTGCCTTCACCCGGAAGCTCGTGGCGTCGTTCAGGGCATGCGACACCGTGGTGACGGAGACCCCGGCGGCCTTGGCCACGTCGCGTCTTCCCACTCTTGTCGTCATTGACTTCCCTTTGCAAAACGTTTTGTATCTGGTGTGAGACACGTTACACAAAACGTTTTGCAGTTGTCAACGGGACGTCCGGCTTTACCTTGATCCCGGTCCCATGGCGAGGCACTTCACGTCACGACACGGGCTCTGTCAGTCGGAAAGGGCACTAGTTTCGTAG
>NZ_CAKKMM010000681.1:0-2675 GCF_918698205.1 Microbacterium sp. Bi128
CCTCAAGGGTCCGGTTTCCGGCCGGAATGCGCTGCCGGTTGGCCACGGCGTTGGCGACCACCTCGGCCATGTCAAGCCGGCCCTTGATGGCGGCGACGGCGGAGTCCGGCTCGGCCACGGCGGTGATGCCGGGCATCAGCCGGCCCAGGCTCGCCATGACGACGCCGGTCTCGCCGAGCGAGGGCAGCACGCGTTCGATGTACTTCATGAAGGACGACGTCGGCCCCACCAGCAGGACGCCGGCGCTCTTGAGCCGGTCCCGGTGCGTGTAGAGCAGGTACGCGGCGCGGTGCAGGGCGACAGCGGTCTTGCCCGTGCCCGGGCCACCCTGGACCACGAGGGCGCCGGAGATGGAGGAACGGATGATCCGGTCCTGCTCGGACTGGATGGTGCCGACGATGTCTGACATCCGGCCCGTCCGCTTGGAGTTCAGGGCAGCCAGCAGGGCACCCTCGCCCTGGAGCGAATCGTTGTCGGCGAGCATGCCGGCGTCGAGCACGTCATCCTCGATTGCCTTGACCTCGCGGCCCTGCAGGATCAGGTGGCGGCGGCGGCGGACGCCCTGCCGGTCGAATGCCGTGGCCTGGTAGAAATGGCCGGCCTCGGGCGCACGCCAGTCCACCATGAGCCGCTGCAGGTCCTCGGTGGTCAAGCCGATGCGGCCGATGTACTGGGCCTCCCCGGAGTCCAGGTCCAGGCGGCCGAACACAAGCCGGTCATCGACGGCGTCGAGCTGGGCGAGGCGGTCCTCGTAGAGGGCGGCGAAGGCATCACGTTCGGAAACGTTCTGCATGGTGCCCACGGCACCGGCCCGGCGCACCTGAGCCAGCTGGGTGCGCTTCTCCGCCCGCAACTCATCGAGCCGGGCGTAAAGTCCGGCCACATAGTCGCGTTCATGGGCCAAATCAGCGTCGTGCATCGAACGTTCCCCTATCGAAAAAGACAGACCCACCATTCTACAGCCATTTCGGCGGCACGGCTGTTGCATGTCGCCGAACAATGCCAAGGCAGTCTTCGTCAGGGAATTCTACCGACACGTCCCGGATGGTCCAGCCCGGCAGGCCCGCTAGATCCGCAACAGGGACCGGACGTTGTGGCCGGTCAGGGCCGTGCGGCCGCCAAGATCGCCGAGTTCCATGACCACACCGATGCCGGCCACGTGGATCCCGCACCGCTCGAACAGCCGCGCCGCGGCGCCGAGCGTGCCGCCCGTGGCGAGCACGTCGTCGAGGATCAGCACCCGGCTCCCCGGCGCCAGGTCCGTGGTGTGCAGCTCAAGGGTGGCGGTGCCGTACTCCAGGGCGTAGTCCTCGGAGAACACCTCGCGCGGAAGCTTGCCGGCCTTGCGGACCGTGATGACCCCGGTCCCGGTGGCGTAGGCGGCGGCCGCCGCGAGCAGGAAGCCGCGGGCCTCCACTCCGGCGACGGCGTCGAACTGGTCCTGGAAAGGTCCCACCAGGGCATCGACGACGGCCCCGAAGGCGGCGCCGTCGGCGAACACCGGGGTCAGGTCCTTGAAGCTGACCCCTGGTTTGGGATAGTCCGGGATGGTGGCGCACAGGCTCTTGATCAGCTCTTCCACCGGCATTGCAGTCGTCGTCTGGTTCGGGTCGCTTTGATTCACCCATCCACCTTACTGGCTGGTAGCGGGAAGCCTCCCGGGCCCCGGCCTCCCGGCCCGCCAGCTCCGCGGCAACCCGCCGGCCATCGAATGTTCACGCTGTCGGTGCCGGATTCGCCGCTCCTGTCCATCCTGCCGGTGATTGAATGCTCGAATGCGACACGAAATCGTCCTCTCCGGCCATGGGATTCGGCTGGTTCCGCTGGCCCCGCACCATGCGGCGGGCCTCTTCGATTTTGTGGACGCCGGCATGTGGGCAGGCATGGCGGCGCCGATGCCGGGGACTGCCCGCGAGCTGGCGGCGCTGTTCCGGTCACGGCTGGAGGATCCCGCCACCATCCCGTTCGCCGTGACGGACGGGCGCACAGGCGCCCTGCTGGGCACGACGTCCCTCCGCGACTACGTTCCGGACCAGCAACGCCTGGAAATCGGCGGAACATTCTACGGGCGGCAGTTCTGGGGCGGCCACGTCAATCCGGCGAGCAAGCACATGCTCCTCGCCTACGCCTATGAGGTACTGGAAGTGGACCGGGTGGCTTTCCGCTGCGACGCCCGCAACACCCGGAGCGCGACGGCGATCGAACGCCTCGGCGCACAATTCGAGGGGGTCCTCCGCGGCCACCGCGCGGCGCCAGGCGGGGGACGCGCGGACACCGCCGTCTTCTCGATCCTCTCGCAGGAGTGGCCGCACGTGCGCGAGGACCTGCGGCGCCGGCTCGCCCCCTTCGCCGTCGGCGCCGGCTACTCGCTGGGCAGCTTCGCAGCCACCTGGAACCCCTGATCCCCTGCCTCTGGAGGCAAGGCGTCCGGATGAACGGGAGGCCCGGCATCGGGAGGCCCGGCATCTGGAGGCACGGCATCTTGAGGCACGGCGTCCGGCTCCGGCGGGCGCAGGAGTTCGTTCGCAAGCCCGTAGGAGACGATGTCCAGCGCTTTTCGGAGCGCGCGCTCGGCGTCGAACCGCCCGGCCGCCACGCGGCTCAGCCGGGCGTAGTCCCCGGCCCATCCGGACCGGCGGAACCTGTCGGCGTCACCGTGAAGGAGCCGTCCATAG
>NZ_CAKKMM010000682.1:0-2673 GCF_918698205.1 Microbacterium sp. Bi128
GGGGGACTTCATGGCAAAGGTGCCTTTCACTAACGGATAACAGGTGGGGAGCCGTCCGGTGCGTTGTCCGTCCGGCGGTAGCAGTGGGATGGCCGCCTGCTGTCCCCGTCCGTATGTGAAAGGGATTGATGTCAGGCGGCGGGCGACAGCTCCGGAGGTCCGCGTCTGGTCGGCAGGCGGAGGCCAGCCCGGGCCTTGGGGAGGACCAGGTTGACCGCGCAGGGAGCGGGGACGCGCAGGGGCGTGGCGGCGGAGGGCTGGGGCAGCTGCACGAGCGGGCGCAGCCAGGAACCAAGTGCGGACAGGGCCCGCTCGCTGCGTGCGAGCAAAAGTGCCGTGCCGAGCGTCGCCATCGCGTGTGCGGCGAACATGGCTCCGCCCATGTCGGCCGCCGAAACCGCCATGGAAGGGTCGGGCATCGCCGGGGCAACGGCAGCCGCTGAATGGCCCGGATGGCCCGGATGACCCGCAGCCATCCGGGCCTGGAGGGCCGCGGGCGCCCCTGAGGACAAGGCGCCGAAGGACCAGTGCAGCCACAGTTGCCCTACGCAGAGCAGGCCGGCCAGGGCCGGGAAGGACAGTCGGACGCGGGTCAGTACGGCCACGGGGACCATCGCCACGGCACACAACGCCGTCACGATCGCCGGCTCGGGCAGCCGTCCGCCGCCGGCCAGATGGCCGCCGGCTGCCAGCGCCACGATGATGGATCCGATCAGGCCGGTGCGGAACAGCCGGAAGGAAGCGCGCGTCATCGTGTGCAGTCCTTTCTGGATTCCGTGGGGTCTGGTTGTCGCTTAAGTCCCTTAAATCCTACGGGCCATTGCGAACCGTCACGCCCGCGCGCGGCTGAACCGCACAATCTGTGGAGGCAGGGCTGCGCCAGCCGGCTATGACGGCGGATGCCTTCGATCGCCGGCAGTTGCCCTTGCCTGCCCAGTGCGCCGGTACGTACGTGCCGTTATCGCTCTGTGCAGGCATCTTGGCACGTCCTATACTGGAAATGCCTGTAAAGCGGCACGTTCGTACCGCCAGGGTTCGGACCCGCAGGGTTCGATCCCACAGGTTGGTACGCACACAGAGTTCGAACCCAGAGCGTTTCGTACACACGAACGCCGGACCCTCGGACGTATCTTGATCAACGGGAGGTGGCCATGGGGAACGCATTTCCGGGTGAACTCGCTGCCGAGGCCCGGGCCCGGCGCGGGTCGCTCCGCCTGAGCCAGCGTGAGCTGGCCGAACTTGCCGGAGTCTCAGAGCGCTTCGTCCGGTTCGTCGAACAGGGAAAACGCACGGTGCAGCTGGACTCCCTGCTGGCGCTCCTGGACACGCTGGGGCTGGAACTTCGGGTCCAGACCCGGACCAGCGCCGCAGCCCGTGCCCTCGCCGGCCCGGTGGCCTGCCTGCGGGCCGACCGTGAACTGCGGGACGGGCCGGAAGGCCGGCCATGAGGCACCGGATCGCGGATATCTATAAGGCCGGCGTGCTGGCGGCCCGGCTGGAACGGCACGACGGCGGCACCAAGTTCACCTACTTGCCGGCCTATCTGGCGTCCGGGGGCCCCGCCGTCGCGAGCTCCCTGCCGCTAACTCCGGAACCCGTACTGTCCGCGGCGGGGGCGGCCCCGCCGTATTTCACCGGGCTTCTGCCGGAGGGCCGGCGGCTGAATGCGTTGCGCCGTTCCATCAAGACCAGCGTGGATGATGAGCTGTCCTTGCTCATCGCGGCCGGTGCCAACCCGGTGGGTGACGTGCAGATCGTCGGCCACGGCGAGAAGCTGGACCCGGACGAGCACGCCGTCGAGCTTGACCCCGCAACGCCCGTGGATTTCGAGGCCCTGCTGGGCGACTCCGGGCTGATCGACCCGGTGGCCCTGGCGGGGGTGCAGGACAAGCTGTCCGCTGGAATGATCTCCATGCCGGTGGCCAGCGCCGGCCGGCGCTACATCCTCAAACTCAACGCGCCCGAGTTCCCGCACGTCGTCGAAAACGAGTACGCGATGTTCCGGTACGCGGCGCGGCTGCGGATCCCTCTGAGCCGGGTCCAGCTGATCCGCGACGTCGCCGGGCGGCCCGGGTTGCTCGTGGAACGCTTCGACCGGGTGCCTGTGGCCAGTGGCACTGTATCCGGTGGGCCTGTCGCCGGCGTGTCGGGGCCCAAGGCGGCGGCCAGGTCGCCGCGGGCCGTGCAGCGGCTCGCCGTCGAGGACGGTGCGCAGGTGCTGGGCCTCTACCCTGCGGACAAGTACAACGTGGGATACGGGCAGGTGTGCCATGCGCTTGCGGCGTATTGCGCGGCACCGCTGCCCGCGGTGCGGAATTTGGCCCTCCAGGCGGCATTTGCGTGGCTGACGGGCAACGGCGACCTGCACGCGAAGAACGTTTCCATGGTGCAGCAGCCGGCCGGAGAGTGGTCCATCGCGCCGGTATACGACATCCCGTCCACGGTCGTCTACGGGGACAAGACACTCGCCCTGACCCTGGACGGCAAGCGCACAGGGATTTCCCGGAAGCACTTCCTGGGCTGGGCCGCGGGGATGGGGCTGACTGAACGTGCCGCCATCCAGGTGCTGGAACTGGCGCTGAGGGCCTCGGAACCGCTGCTGGCGGACCTTCAGGCGGGCACGGCGTTCCGCTCCATGACCGACGACGGAGCCTCGCCGTTTTCAGCGATGGT
>NZ_CAKKMM010000683.1:0-2670 GCF_918698205.1 Microbacterium sp. Bi128
TGAACTGGCTGTGGTCACTCGGGATACGCGGATATTATGGCGGTTCGACCCAGGTCCACCTCGGCGCCGGACCGGGTGCTGACGACGTCCACCTCGCTTCCCTGCGGGCCGCGCTGCTCACTGGAGGCGAGCTCGAGATCACCGATCCCGGGGAGTCGGAGGACTTCGGGCCGGATTGGCTCGAGCCGCGGGCACTCGTCGACTACGGCGACCGCGAACCCACCGAACCCTGGACGTGGACAGGTCCCGAGCGCACGGTCTCCGGTTACACCTGGGGTGGCTGCATCGAAGTCCTCGACCAGCTCGCCATCGCCGACAGGCTGCCCTCCGTCGACGCGCTCCGGGGCACAATCCTGATCCTCGAATCCAGCGAACTGCTGGTTCCCGCCGATTGGGTCAAGCGATGGGTTCGAGCGCTCGGTGAGCGTGGTGTCCTGGGGGCGGTCGACGGCGTGATGGTCGCCAGGCCTCCAGTCAGCAGCCACGGGCAGGTTCCGCCTGCCGCCGAACGGGCTCGGCTCCGCGCCGCACAGCGCGATGTGGTCAGCACCGAAATCGCGCGATACAACCCGGACGCCGTCGTGTGCATCGGGGTCCCCTTCGGACACACCCGACCGCAGTGGATCCTCCCCTACGGCGGTCGAATCCAACTCGACGGCGAAGCCAGGAGGGTTACAGCCAGCTATGCCTGATCGTGGCAGGCAGTGCCGGGAGCACACGTCGGATCATCATCATTTCCTATGCGGTCGGACGCACGTTCTGATTTGATCGGAAGAGGTTGATGGGGTCGTATGCGGCTTTGACGGCGGCCAGCCGGTCGTAGTTGGCGCCGTAGGCTGCCCTCACCCGCTCCTCCCCTTCCTGGCCAAGATCGTTGACGTACACCCCGCTAGCAGCAAAGGGCTGCATCGCTTCGAAGAAGGCGCGGGCCCAGCCGACGTGTCGCTCCGTTTCTGCCGGATTGGACCACTGGGCCAGGATGAGGAGTTCGCTCTGTGACCGGCGATGGGGAAATGCCGTGGCCGCAGGGGGAACCCGAGCGGCCACACCGTGCAGTTGTTGCATTCCGATGCCGCTCGCCGTTGAAGGCATCTCGGCCGCAAACTGGAGCAGGACATCGATGGCGTCGGCGGTGAGGTCAGTCAAAAAGCTCGATTTCCAATAGTGGTGCCGGCCCGACGGAAAGCCGCCGTCGTGGGCGCTTTGCCAAACGCCAAAGTCGGTGGGCACCACCGCGTCCACATCTGGGCCGAGGTCGCGCAGGGGCCGGAGCGCCAGCTCCGCCTCATCATGCCCGCCGCTCCAGCAGACGCCGACGCCGAAGACAGGGCGTCCTGAGGCGTCACACCCCAGACTGGCCGACATCGAGAGTTCGTCGGGGCACGAAGCGGCGAATCCGGGATAAAAGCCCAGGACCTCCCTTGTCCGTTCGGCCGGGAATGAGAGCGCTCCGGCAAGAACCTGTCCGACCGGATGCAAACGATAGGTGAAAGACGTGACAACACCGAAGTTGCCGCCGCCTCCGCGGATGGCCCAATAGAGGTCGGTGTGTTGGTCGGGGCTCGCCGTCAGCAGCCTGCCATCCGAAGTCACGATGTCGGCGGCCAGCACGTTGTCGCAAGCGAGCCCGTGTTTGCCGTTGAGCCAGCCGATGCCACCTCCGAGGGTCAAACCGGCGATGCCGGTAACCGACACGACTCCGAGCGGCGTGGCCAGGCCGTGCGCCTGGGTGGCGACGTCAAGGTCGGCCAGGAGCGCACCCGCTCCGGCCACGGCGACGCGCCGTTCGGCGTCGACCTGAACGTTCTTCATGCCGGAGCAATCCAGCATGAGCCCATGGGCGCCGACGGCGTTCCCTGCCACGTTGTGGCCGCCGCCCTTGATGGAGACAGGGAGATCATTTTCCCGGGCGAAGGTCACGGCACGGCGAATATCCTCGGCGTCGGCAGGGCGGACAATGACGTCCGGCCGGCGGTCAATCATCGCATTGAAGACCTTCCGGGCTTCGTCGTAGCCGGCGTCTCCGGGCCGGAACAGCCGGCCCCGGAGCGCCGAGCCCAGGCCATCGACGGCGGATGGGTCAAGCGACGGTGCGGAGGTCCCGAAAGCCACGCCACGGCACCTTTCTCGTTCGAGATCGTCAAGGACGCGCGCCGGCCGGCGGCGTCGCGCTCATTTGACCGTCAATGAGCCGTGCATGTTGGGGTGGTAGTTGCAGTGAAAGGCGTAGGTCCCCGGTTCGGAAGGTGCCTTGAATGTGGCCGTCCCGCCGTTTTCCTTGACCTCGACATCAAAGAGGGTCGCATTCTGGTCTGCGGTTACCGTGTGCTCTGCGGTGTCCATGTTGATCACCTTCACCTCCGCGCCGGGAGCCACCGCACCCGGTATCTCGTAGGCGAAGTTGCTGATCGTGATTGCGGCGGCGGCGGCGTTTGCCGCCCCGCTTCCCGGCCCCGAAGCGGTGGAGCCGGCCGGGGCAGACGGTTCCATCGACATGCTGGGCGAGGTCCCGGCGGTCGTGGCGGGCGCCGACGCCTGCGTTCCGCCGCCCCCGGCACAGCCGCTCAACCCGATCAGTACCGTCGCCAACACAAGTGCAGTCCGTGTCTTGTTGCTCGTCATGATGTGCCGTCCTCGACGCTGGAGGGGGCTGAGAAATCAGCCCGGCTT
>NZ_CAKKMM010000684.1:0-2668 GCF_918698205.1 Microbacterium sp. Bi128
GGCGACCGGTTGTGGGACGGCTGGTTGCGGAACAGCGGCGGCGGCCAGACCTTCCGGGACGGCTGCGGGGCCGGCTTCGGGGTGGAGGGCGGCGGCCGCGTCCGCCGTCGCGGCGGGGCCGACGTCGAACGCCTGCAGCCAGGTCGCGATCCCGGTGAGCGGCTTGGGGTTGAGCGTGTAATACCGCTTCTGGCCCTGGGCGCGCATGCTCACCAGGTCCGCTTCCCGCAGGACTTTGAGATGCTTGGAAATGGTGGGCTGGCTTGCCTCAAGCTCCTGGACCAGTTCCCCCACCGCTTTGTCCCCCTTGCGGAGGGCTATCAGAATGTCACGCCTGGTTGCCTCAGCAATGACGGCAAATACGTCGTCTGTCACCATGCCCTCCACACTAGCGACATATACGCCAGATGGCATCCACGAATTGTTGCGTTGGTGCAAGCCCCCAAGCCCGGCCCGGATTCAGTCGAACCAGGGGTCCAGTCCGTGCAGGGGAAACACTTCCTTGCGGGTGGCCATGATGGTGCGGTCCACCTCGTCGTTGGGGTCGAAACCCACTTCCCAGGACCGCCACCAGAGGTCCACGTCGTCGCCCATCGTCTCGGGGGGCTCCACGCCGAACCTGGCGCCATATTTGTCTTTGACGTAGTTGCGCCAATCCTCCGGAACCGGGGTGCGCAGCGGCACCGGGCGGCCGGCGGCGATGGCTATGAGGTGGCTCCAGGACCGCGGCACCACGCTGACCACGTTGTAGCCGCCGCCCCCGGTGGAAATCCACCGGTTCTCGCAGTAGCGTGCGGCGAGGTTTCCTATCGCCGTGGCGGCCTCGCGCTGGCCGTCCACGCTGATGTTCAGGTGGGTGAGCGGGTCAAGCCGGTGCGAGTCGCAGCCGTGCTGGCTGACGATCACTTCCGGTTCGAACGCGCCAATGAGCTGGGGCACGACGGCGTGAAAGGCCCGCAGCCACCCGGCGTCGACGGTGCCGGCCGGGAGGGCGACGTTCACGGCGCTGCCCTGCGCGTTCGGTCCGCCGATCTCGTTGGCAAACCCGGTGCCCGGGAAGAGGGTCAGTCCGGATTCGTGCAGCGAAATGGTCAGGACGCGCGGATCGTCCCAGAAGATGCTTTGCGTGCCGTCGCCGTGGTGCGCATCGACGTCGACGTAGGCCACCCGCCGGACGCCGCCGTCGAGCAGCCGCTGGACCGCGAGGGCGGCGTCGTTGTAGATGCAAAAACCGCTCGCGCGGTCCCGGGAGGCGTGGTGCATCCCGCCGCCGAAGTTCACGGCCCGCACGGCGCTGCCGTCCAGGACAGCTGCGGCCGCCAGCAGGGAGCCGCCGGCCAGCCGGGCACTGGCTTCGTGCATGCCGGCAAAGGCGGGGTCATCCTCGGTTCCGAGACCCCTGGCGTGGTCGGACGTGTCCGGGTTTGCGCTCACGCGCCGCACGGCAGCCACAAACTCCGGGCTGTGGACCGCGCCCAGCTCCGCGTCGGTGGCGACGTCCGGAGCCGCTACCGTGACGTGGTCCATATCCAGCAGTCCAAGGCTGCCGGCCAGCTTCGCTGTGAGCTCCATGCGCTCCGGCGCCATCGGGTGGGAGTGGCCAAAGTTGTAGGCAGTCATGGCTGGGGCCCACACCACCGTCGTTGGCAGCGCGGTCTGAGCGAGTCCGGGCAGGAATGTCATCAATCACAGGCTACCCGAGCCGTCCCCGGCTTCCCGCGCGCGCACGGGCGTTCCCCCGGCCATTACCCGGTGTTTAGTGGTTTACTACTTGGGGAAGAAGTTTCAACCGAGGAAGAACATGACGCAAAGCCAGTCGAGGTCCACGAGCCCGGCCAGCTGGCAGCCAGGCATGCCGGAGCGGGAAGGCCTGTGGATCTTCACACGCCTGCGCGACTTCATTGACAGCATCGCGAACAGCTCACCCGCCCGCCTGGCGCTCTCGGCGTTCGGCGTCGTGATTCTGGTCTTCACCGCTTTGCTCTCGCTGCCCATGGCTTCCGCGACGGGACAAGTCACACCACTGCATCAGGCGTTCTTCACCGCGGCGTCCGCTGTCTGCGTCACGGGACTGACCGTGGTCTCCACCGCTGTGCACTGGTCCTTCTTCGGCCAGCTCGTAATCCTGGTCGGCATTTTCGTGGGCGGCCTGGGCACCTTGACCCTCGCGTCGCTGCTGGCGCTCATGGTCAGCAAGAGACTCGGTGTCCGCGGC
Source organism: Microbacterium sp. Bi128 (assembly GCF_918698205.1). Classification (NCBI taxonomy): domain Bacteria; kingdom Bacillati; phylum Actinomycetota; class Actinomycetes; order Micrococcales; family Microbacteriaceae; genus Microbacterium; species Microbacterium sp. Bi128. The sequence goes on from NZ_CAKKMM010000684.1 coordinate 2,216, forward strand.
AAGCTGATCGCCCAGGAGGCCATGAATGCCGGCCGGCTTGGCGAAGTCGGTACGCTGCTCCGGATCGTGATTGTGACCTCCGTGGTGATCGAGGCCGCCCTGGCCGTGACCCTGATCCCCCGTTTCCTGGTCCTCGGGGAGGGCTTCCCGCAGGCCGTCTGGCACGGGGTCTTCTATGCCATTTCATCGTTCAACAACGCCGGATTCACGCCGCATTCGGACGGAATCGTGCCGTACGAAACCGATCTCTGGATCCTCGTCCCATTGATGCTCGGGGTATTCCTGGGCAGCCTGGGCTTCCCGGTGGTCATGGTGCTGCACCAGAACGGGCTCCGGTGGAAGAAATGGAACCTCCACACCAAGCTGACCATCCAGGTGTCCTTCATTCTCCTGGCCGCCGGCACGGTCCTCTGGGGCTTCCTGGAGTGGGACAACCTGCGCACCATCGGGGAC
>NZ_CAKKMM010000685.1:0-2665 GCF_918698205.1 Microbacterium sp. Bi128
AAGGCGAAGTGGTGAGGCCAAGGGAATTGACGACTCGCTCGGCGACAAGCCTGGACTTGGCCACAGACTCGTACTTGGCGGCTTTCGTCTGGGCCAGGTTCTCGCTCATGAGCGAAAGGCTGAGGTTATCCGAGCCCCCTGCCACCACGATCCCGCTGGACTGCGCCGAGTAGATCTTCGGCTGAAGGAGGGTCCAGCAAAAAGCGAGCACGGTGAGGGCCAGGGTGAAAGCCAGGATGCCCTTCCACCGGGCCCGGGCGATGCGCAGGTAGTCCTCCAGCGCAAGCCCCGCGGGTGTCTGCCCGTTGTTCTCGGCCGTATCAAAACCAGTCACGTGTTGGTCCTCTCCCCCGTGCCTGGTCCCAACGACCCACACGAAAAGTTACTTTACGGTACGGTGACCGCGTTGGTGTGCATATTAACCGCGCAGGAGCAATCCCTGGCCGACGAGGCCCTCCACGGCCGCATCGAGCAACACTTCATAGCCCTCGGGCAGCCCGTGTACGGCCTCAATTCGGGCCGCCAAAGTCTGCAGCGAGACGGGACGCTGGGCTGTCTGCCAGATGATCGGTCCGATGCCACTGAGCCTGATGACTTCAGTTTCCGTCAGAACCAGAAGGTCTCCGCCGATTTCTACTGCGTCAACGGCGTCGGTCCGTTGCAGCCAGTCTCCGGGAATCGGTTCTTCCTTCTTTTCACCTGCCTGGTGATCTGCCTGCTCCGCTTCCGACTCCAGCAGGGCGGGAGCCCATGCGGTGATGACTTCTGGCCGGTCATAGGGCTGCGCCAAAAACAGCGGCGCCAGGCTGTCCGTTAGGTCCGCGGCTTCGGAATAGCTGACACGGAGCACTCCGCCCACGCTGTCAATCAGCCGGCAGAGCGACTGAAGCGGCTGGAACACGGCAGCCTGGGAGGACGTGTCCGGGATCAGCGCAAGCACTGCATCCACCAGAGGGACCGGCTCGATGACGGGGAGCTGATACTCGCCGCCGGTAACCCTGTCGAGCAGTGCGATGGACGTGATGCGAGGGCCTTCCGGTGCGACTTTCAGGCCAAGCTCGTCCGGGCCCACCTGGAGTTTCGCTGCGCCCGTTGTTGTCTGCTTGACCGACAGCGGCTTCGGGTACGGCTCGATTGTCCCGTCAGCACGGATTGCAACAGTTTCGTCAGTTACATATCCGAAGGTCCGGGCGAGCTGCGAGGAAGCCGTGGTCTTTCCGGTGCCGGATTTGGCCACCAGGGCGACCACCCTGCCTTCCTCGTCGGCAACCCCGCACGCGTGAAGCATGGTCAGCTCACCCGCACGTTCGAGAATGGCCGCCACGGTGATTTCAGAGGTCACAGCCTCAGCCAAGCCCTCGAACGAGTCCGAGCGAAGGTGCCGCACACCGGCGCCGGGGAGTCTCGATTCATAGCGGACGGATGCTGTAAAGGGCTGGTCCGAAGCGCACGGCACCGCTTGCGGTGCGACGACGAAAGAGTCGCTTAGGCACCGGCTCCAGGCCCTGGTCATGGATTGCCGTTGGGCAAAAGTCACCGCTGGCCCCCAGTGAACGGTGAAGCTTGTGCCCAGCACATCAAGGGCCAAGTCACTGGGGGCTTTCAATCAGTCTCACCATTCCGGTAACGCCGTGGGATGTTCCTGCCTGGATCGAAGGACGCGCGCACTCGACAAGAATTCCACCGAGGCGGCACCCGATTCCGGCACTTGCTTCCGGCCATTAGATCACTTTTGAAGGCCACCCGGAGCATGGCTCGGCCGACGGGCTCTGGGCTCTTAGCCCTTTCTGAGAGTCACGTTGAACACCATGTCGGTGCTAGGGGCCCCGGCACCGGAGACAGTCACGGTGACGGTGTAGGTCAGGACGCCACTATTAGGCAGCGCACCATTACCGGTTCTGCTGTATACGAAGTCGTACGGTGCGGACTGGCCGGTGCGCGTCAGGGCTGACGCAGTGACAGTGAGGCCGATGCCAGCCGCCGTCGCAGCTGCATCGGGCGTGACCTTGATGCCAACGGTGATGGTCCCCATCACAGACGCGCCAGTGGTGGTGACCTTGAATCCCTGGGGTCCTGTTCCCACCGATTTTGGCGTCCCAACGATGACTGGAACCCCGGTACCGGGCACCAGGCTTACTGCTGTTATCGGCTGGAGAGTGGCAACGAAAGCCATGGGAGGCAGCACAGTCTTCTTGGTAGCGGACTCGACAACCGTGACAGCCACAGTGACCGTGTATTTCAAAACAGCATTGCTCGCGGCATTACCCGCACCGGTTCTGCTGTATGCGAAGTTGTAGGGAGAGGACTTGCCGCTGGGCGGCAGTGCCGCTGCTGTGACAGCGAGACCGACTCCAGCCGCAGTCGCAGCCGCGTCGGGCTGGACGGTGATGACGACGGATATGGCTCCCGTCATAGCGGCCCCAGTAGTGGAGACGGCAAAGCCTTGGTGTCCGGTCCCTGACATTTGCGGGGCTCCCGCGACCGCCGGGGAGCCGCTGCCGGCAATAAAGGCTGCCGAATAGGTCGGCGGCGTCGACGCCGCAGCTGCCGGGGCTGCAATAGCTGCCGCGATAACAGGCACGCTCCACGCGGCGGTCTTTACGACGGAACGGCGGTCGAAACTCGCCTTCGGTGCGGCCAGGCTCTTGATCTCCGACATCTATTT
>NZ_CAKKMM010000686.1:0-2665 GCF_918698205.1 Microbacterium sp. Bi128
CCCGGACCACCGGCGTCTGCTGGAGCATCACTTCGCTGACCAGCACACCCCAGGGCGAGCAGTCCGCGGCCCGCCACGGCAGATCCCTGGCGTTGGACGCGAACCAGTCATCCAGGGCCGCATGGAGCGCTGGGAGATTGTCGGCACGGCCGGGCGCCCCGGCGGGCAGGGGGTCCCGCGGTGCCGCGGCGGATACGGGGGGCGTGGGGGTTAGAGTTTCGATCCATTCAGCGTAATAGATCGGGGTAACGGATCGGGACGGCGTCAGGTCCCGCGGCGTGGTCGGGCGCCATAGCCCGCGTGGTTCTCTAGGCTAGAAGAATGGTCAGGCAAGGCACTTCAGGTACGGGCGGTTCGCGGCCGAAAGGTTCGGCCCCGGGGCAATCCGGGCGCAAATCCGGACGGCCCCCGCTGCGCCGGGTGTACCGCCGCCGCCGGCTGTTTGCAGGGGTGGTCCTGCTGCTCGTCATCGCCGTGGCCTTCGGCGGCTTTGTGGCGGTTTCGAATGCCATGGGCGGGGGCCCGTCTGCCGGCGCCCAGCCGTCCGGGGCAGCACCGTCGCCGGCGGCCAGCCCGGCTGGCTCCGCGTCGGGGAGCCCGACGGCGTCCGGGGAGGCTTCCGCCTCACCCACGGCCACATCGGGGGAGGGCTGCGAGCAGAATCTGATCACCGTTACGGCCGCCACCGACAAACAGGCTTACGCCGCCGGTGAGAAGCCGCTGCTGAGCCTCACGGTGACCAACAACAACAAGGTCCCGTGCGAGGTCAACATCGGGACGTCGCAGATGGAGTACATGATCACCAGCGGCTCGGACCGGATCTTCTCCTCCAAGGACTGCCAGGCGGAGAGCGCGGACCTGATGAAGACCATTGCTCCGGGCAAGAGCGAGACGGCGAACTTCCCGTGGCAGCGCAACCGCACGGTGCAGGGCTGCGAGCCCGTCGAGGCCACGCCCGGTGCCGGCGGCGCCTACTACGTCTTCACCGCGCGGCTGGCGAACAAGAACAGCCCCAAGGCCGTGTTCCAGCTCAGCTGACCCGCATAACTCCTGTTACCCCCCCGATTACCCCCCGGTGGGCTTGTGGAGGGGATTAGAGGAAGCGGTCCAGCAGGCTGGCCTCGGCCATGCGGCTCAGGCCCTCCCTGACGGTCCTGGCACGCTGGTCACCGATCCCGTCGACGGTCATGAGGTCATCGATTGTTGCCGCCATCAGGAACTGCAGGCCGCCGAAGTGGTCGACGAGCCGGTCGGCGACGGCCTTCGGCACGGCCTTGAGCCCGGAGAGCAGGCGGTAGCCGCGCGGCTGCACGACGGCGTCGAGGTTGGCCTCGCCGCCGGCGAAGCCGACGATCCCGGCGATCTTGCCCAGGTCGATCAGCTCGGTCGGGCCCAGGCTGACGAGGGCCTTGACCGCTTTGTCGATGTCCTCCGCTGTTGCGGCCGGCCCGGAGTAGTCGCGGATGATGACGTCGCTGCCCGGGCCGCGGCCGACGGTGAGCTCGTCCAGCTGCAGCGAGAGCAGGCGGCCGTCCTCGCCCAGTTCCAGGACGTACTGGGAGATTTCCTCGGAGATCCTGCGCACCATTTCCTGGCGCTGCAGGGTGACCGCGACGTCACGGACCGTCACCATGGCCTCGATTTCCAGGGCCGAGAGCGAGCTGGTGACCTGGTCCAGGCGCGAGCGGTAGCGTTCCAGGGTTGCCAGGGCCTGGTTGGCGCGGGCCAGTACCTTTTCTGAGCCCTCCAGGACGTGGCGCAGCCCGTGCACGTACAGCGCGATGATCTGCATTGACTGGCTGACCGAAATGACCGGGACGCCCGTCTGGATGGCCACGCGTTCCGCGGTCCGGTGCCTGGTGCCCGATTCCTGCGTTTCGATGCTCGAATCCGGGACGAGCTGGACCGCCGCGCGCAGGATGTTGCTGGCATCCTTGTCGCAGACGATGGCGCCGTCCATCTTCGCCAGTTCCCGCAGCCGGGTGGGGGAGAAATCGATGCCGATCTCGAAGCCGCCCGAACAGATGGACTCGATGGTCCTGTCGATGCCCAGCACGATCAGCGCGCCGGTCCGGCCGCGGAGGATGCGTTCCAGGCCGTCGCGGAGGGCTGTGCCCGGTGCCACCCTGGCCAGGGTCGCCTTGAGCGCATCTTCAGGGCTCCGAGCCATAGATTTCCCTTCAAAGGTGCAGGAACGAGCCTGCAAGTGCGCCGGATTCCAGGGTCTCCCGGCAGGATCAAAGTACTCAGTTCCCCGCACTCCCCATGATAGGGGTAAAGCAAGGCCACTTCCGCACAGGCAAGCCTTAAAGTGGTCCATTGCGGCGTGCCGCCGCGGCCCTCCTGAAGGGCTGCCCCGGGCGCCGTCCGTGACGGCATTTGGGCGCCGCAAGGCCGCAGCTTTGTGCCCGGGCCTCGCGCGGCTTCATGCGCGGTCAGGACGCAGCTTCGACCGTGGTCCGCGGCCTGCGATAAACTTGGATCCTTGGGTGTACCGCGGGCTCTCCGCGCCGTGACCCGTCCACTGCCGCAGCGAAAGTAGCATCGTGTCTCAAGAAGTCCTCAGCCCCGCCCGAGTCCAGGAGATTCACAAGCAGGCGGCCCGGCGCCGGACTTTCGCGGTCATTTCGCACCCCGACGCCGGCAAATCCACCCTGACGGAGGC
>NZ_CAKKMM010000687.1:0-2658 GCF_918698205.1 Microbacterium sp. Bi128
CGCCGAACGCGGCCACGTTGGTCACCGTTCCTTCCAGCACCATGCCGGGCCTGAGGTCCGAGATCTTCTCGATGCCTTCAGAAAACGCTGCCGCCGCGAAGGCCGGACGCGGGTCACGGCCGGGCTTCTCGAGCTCGGCGATGATGTCCTGCACGGTGGGCAGGCCGAAGGAGCCGTCCACGAAGTCCTGCGGATTCAGCGCCGCAAAGCTTCCCGCAGCAGGCGCTTTACCGGCAGTCGCCTTGATTTTCCGGGCCACGGGGTAGGCCTCCGGATGCACGCTGGAGGCGTCCAGCGGCTCCGCTCCCCCGGTGATCCGCAGGAAGCCGGCGCACTGCTCAAACGCCTTGGCGCCCAGCCGCGGGACCTTCTTCAGCTCGCTGCGCTTGGCGAAGGGCCCGTGCTCGTTCCGGTACGCCACAATGTTCTCGCTCAGCAGCGGCCCGACCCCGGCCACCCGGCTCAACAGTGCGGGCGAGGCGGTGTTGACGTCCACGCCCACCGCATTCACGCAGTCCTCGACCACCGCGTCCAGGCTGCGGTCCAGCTTCGCGGCCGTGACGTCGTGCTGGTACTGCCCGACGCCGATCGACTTCGGCTCAATCTTCACCAGCTCCGCGAGCGGGTCCTGCAGCCGCCGGGCGATCGAGACGGCGCCGCGCAGGGACACATCCATGCCGGGCAGCTCCGCCGCGGCGAGCGCCGACGCCGAATACACCGACGCCCCGGCCTCGGACACCACAATTTTCTGCGGCTTGTTTTCCGGCCCAGAGGAGAGCTGCTTGAGCAGTTCGGCGGCGAGCTTGTCCGTCTCCCTCGACGCGGTGCCGTTGCCGATCGCGACGAGTTCGACCCCGTGCTTCGTGGCGAGGCCCACGAGGGTCCGCAGCGCCTCGTCCCATTTCCGGGCCGGGGCGTGCGGGTAGACGGTGTCCGTCGCGACCACCTTGCCGGTGCCATCCACCACGGCGACCTTGACGCCGGTGCGCAGTCCCGGGTCCAGGCCCAGGGTGGCGCGGTTCCCGGCCGGCGCGGCGAGCAGCACATCGCGCAGGTTCGCGGCGAACACTCGCACGGCCTCGTCCTCGGCGGCGGCGAACATCCGGCTGCGCAGGTCTGCCGTCAGCCGCGCCAGGACGCGCGAGCGCCAGGCCAGCTGGGCGGTCTGCAGCAGCCAGGCATCGGCGGGCCGGCCGCGGTCGGCAACCCCGAGGAACCTGGCCACGGCAGCCTCGTACCGGCCGCGGGCGGCGGTGAGGGCGGCGTCGTCGTTCGGATCAGCCTCGGCGAGGTCGAGCTCCAGCGCGCCGTCCTTTTCTCCGCGCAGCAGCGCCAGGACACGGTGCGAGGGCATTCCGGCCGGCTGCTGGGAGAACTCGAAGTAGTCCTTGAATTTCTGGCCTTCGGCTTCCTTGCCTTTCTTCACCCGGGACACCATCCGGCCCTGGGTCCACAGCCGTTCCCGGAGCGTGGCGGCCAGGTCGGCGTCCTGCGCTACGCGTTCCACCAGGATGGAGCGGGCACCGGCGAGCGCCGCGGCCGGGTCCCCGATCGAGTGTTCGGCGTTGAGGTACTTGGCCGCCTCGCGCTCCGGGTCCAGTTCGGGGCGCTTGAGCAGGGCGTCGGCGAGCGGCTCCAGTCCGGCTTCGCGGGCGATCTGCGCCTTGGTGCGCCGCTTGGTTTTGAACGGGAGGTAGATGTCCTCCAGCCGCGACTTAGTGTCGGCGCCGACGACGGCGGCCTGCAATTCCGGGGTCAGCGCGCCCTGGGCGGCAATCGCCTCGAGGATACTCCGGCGGCGGTCCTCGAGCTCGCGCAGGTAGCGCAGCCGCTCCTCCAGCTCGCGGAGCTGGGTATCGTCCAGGGTGCCGGTCGCTTCCTTCCGGTAGAGGGCGATGAAGGGCACGGTGGACCCGGCGTCGAGCAGATCCACGGCGGCCTTGACCTGCCACGGCAGGACGCCGAGCTCGCCGGCGATCTGGGCGGCGATGCCGGACTCCTGGGTGTGCGGCGTGCCGGTCTGTGGTGAGCCGGTCTTCGCGGACGGACCGGAGGCGGGCGAGGCGGGTGAGGCGGGGCGCTGCGGGTGTTGGGTCACCAAACCATTTTGCCTTACCCCGGTCAGCGGCCGGGCTCGCCCGGAGGAGTAAAGGGTTCCTGCACGTCCTGAACAACCTCGTTGCGGCGCAGGAACCACGGCTTGAACGGCGGATCAAAACGGGCGAATCGTGGCGGCCCCACAGGCTTCAGCCCAGCTAGCTTCAGTGCCTCCTGGAGGCCATCGTTTCGCCGTACAAAGGCCGCCTCCGACCCGCTGCCGGAGAACCGAAGGGCGGCTGCCAGGGAACCTGGCTGGGCCCGGACTCTAACGTCTGGGTTCGCCGGGACCGGCGCCGTCTCCGCCGTCACCCCAGCGGGGAGCACAAAGGCCACGATGAAATCAGCGGGCTCTGCGCTTCCCGGCAGCGGGCCGCTTTGCAATACCGGCGCGGTCATCGCCAGCTTTTGCGACTGCCCGGGCCCCTGGATCACCGGGGCCGTCATCGCCAGCTTCCGTTGCGCCGTGTTGCTGCCGCTGATGTAGTTGAACAGGTGCCGGAAAGCGGCATTCCCGGCGTGGGCGAAGGTCGCTTTGACCTCTATTTCCGCTACGGCGTA
>NZ_CAKKMM010000688.1:0-2657 GCF_918698205.1 Microbacterium sp. Bi128
CCCAGATGCTGCGCACCTACCCGGACGTCGACGACGACTTCGTCCGCCTGTGGCGCGACAGCATGGACCGCTACGGCCTGACCCCCAGCGCAGTGGGCACCAACCTGGACATGGGCCGCCGCAAGGACCGGGACATGACACCCGACGAGGAGTACGACTTCTTCGCCGCGCAGCTGCACACGGCTAACAAGCTTGGTTTCCACCGCGTGGTGATCCGCTCCGCGGGCAAGGAATTGCTCCGCCGGCTGCTTCCCCTGGCCGAGAAGTTCGATCAGAAGCTCGGCTACGAAATTCACGCGCCGCAGGGGCCGAACGATCCCAAGATCCTGCAGATCCGCGAGATGTACGAGGAACTGGGAAGCGACCGGCTCGGTTTCACCGCAGACTTCAGCTCGACAATGCACAGCCTTTCCCCGACCCTCTTCCGCACGTTGACGCAAATGGGGCTGCCCGAGGAGCACTTTGCCGTCATGCAGGAGATCTGGCGCAAGCCGTTGCCGATGCAGGAGCGCAACCAGGAATTCGAGGACTACCTGAACGCCAACAACTTCGACCCCGCGCGCCTTGGTCCCTTCACCCGGCTGGCGTTCAACATGCACGGACTGGTTCCGCCGGAGGAGTGGCTGGACATCATGCCGCAGATCTTCCATGTCCACGCGAAGTTCTACGACATCGACGAACACGGCAATGAACCCGCGATGGACATTCCCCGCATTGTGCGCCAGTTCGTCAAGGGCGGCTACCAGGGCTACCTGTCCAGCGAGTGGGAGGGCCACGCGTTCGCCGACCTGGGCGAATCCGATCCGATCGACCTCGTCAAGAAGCAGCACACGCTGATGCGGCATGCCATCGAAGAGGCCGCTGATCCAAATGCATCCGATTCCCACGCGACCCTGGTCGAGACTGTTAAGTAAGGAAAGCCATGGCAACTCACAATTCCCTGTTCCAGGACACCGACGTCCGCAGGCACCCCGAGGGGATTGCCGTATCGGTGCAGCTGCCCTGGTACCGCAGCCTCTGGCTGTCCGCCGTTGACGACGTCGTTGCAACCGTCAATGGCGTGGAGATTCCCAAGGAGTCCCTCCGCTTCGAACTGCAGGACAAGTCCTACTCCATAGCTGAACTCCCGGAGCAATGGGAAACCCTGTGGTTCGTCGCAGACAAGCCCGACGTGATCATCCCGCTGGACCGCGTCCCCGACGCCGGCGAGGAGATCGACGTCGAGGTCTTCCTCACCCTGCGCCTGCTGTATATGCAGATTGCGCCGATGCGTTACGTCGGCAACCGCGTCGCGGTTGAACGGACAGTGGTGCTCGCATGAAAACCCTGCGCGTGGCCATGATCGGTTATGGCTTCATGGGTGCTGCCCACTCCCAAGGCTGGCGGACGGCGCCGCGGGTATTCGGCCTGCCGGCCGAGCCGGAAATGGCGGTTATCGTCGGCCGTAACGCTGAAGCGGTCGCCGCCGCTGCCAGCAAGTGGGGCTGGGCCGAGTCAGCAACAGACTGGCGGGACGTGATCGCCCGTGACGATATCGACGTCGTCGATATCGTCACCCCCGGCGACTCCCACGCCGAAATCGCGATCGCCGCGCTGGAGGCCGGTAAGCACGTTTTGTGCGAAAAACCACTCGCCAACTCGGTGGCGGAAGCCGAAGCGATGGCCGAAGCTGCCGAACGGGCGGCTGCCCGGGGCATCCAGGCAATGGTCGGTTTCACCTACCGCCGCGTTCCGGCCGTCACCTTCCTCCGCAACCTCATCGCCGAAGGCGCCGTGGGCACGATCAACCAGGTGCGTGCCTCCTACCGGCAGGACTGGCTGGTGGACCCGGAGATGCCGCTGGCGTGGCGCCTGCAGAAGGAACACGCCGGCTCGGGGGCCCTGGGGGACATCGGTGCCCACGCCATCGACCTGGCCCAGTTCGTCACCGGCTTGAACCTGGAGAAGGTGTCCGGCGTTATCGACACCATCGTGAAGGAGCGGCCTCTTTTGAAGGGCTCCACTTCAGGCTCCGGACCTTCCGATACCGGGCTTTCCGGCGCTGCCGGCGTCGGCTCCGGCCAGGTGACGGTGGACGATATCGCCATCTTCACGGGCCGCTTCGAATCCGGCGCGCTGGCGTCGTTCGAGGCCACCCGGTTTGCCACCGGCCGGAAGAACGCGCTGCAGATTGAGGTTTCCGGGGACAAGGGCGCCTTGGCCTTCGACCTGGAGGACCTCAATAGCGTCCAGTTCTACGACCGCACGGCCCCTGCGGACCGCCAGGGCTTCCGGAAGATCCTGGTCACGGAAGCGGAGCATCCCTACGTTTCGGCGTGGTGGCCGGCAGGGCACATGCTCGGTTACGAGCACGGGTTCTCCCACCAAGTCAAGGACCTCGTGGAAGGCATCGTGGGCGGCGCCGTCCCGCATTCGTCGTTCGCCGACGGGCTGAGGGTGCAGCGGGTGCTCGACGCTGTCCAGCGCAGTTCCGAAAATGATTCCGCCTGGACACGGGTCGCTGCCGGCGTTCCCGTGCCGGCCAGTTGAGGAGGGGAAGTACGTGGCACGACCAATTACCTTGTTCACCGGCCAGTGGGCCGACCTGCCGTTCGAGGAGGTGGCCCGGCTCGCCGGCGAGTGGGGCTACGACGGGCTGGAGATCGCCTGCTGGGGTG
>NZ_CAKKMM010000689.1:0-2657 GCF_918698205.1 Microbacterium sp. Bi128
AGGTCATCCCGTTCTTCTTGGCAGACCGACTTGAGGAACAGGGCGCCACCCACGTCTCCGCTGATGTCTTTGAAGAGAAGGTCGTGGTTGACGACCGGCTGGTGACCGGCCAGAACCCGGCCTCGGCCGCCGGCGTGGCCAAGGAGATGGAGAAGCTCTTCGCAGCGGTCATCCATCAGGAAAAAGCCGAGGAACAGCACGACGCGGAGGCTCTGCGCGCCGAGAAGGACGCCGAGAAAGACGCCAAGAAGGCTGCCGCAGAAGCGGAGCACTAACACCAAGATCGCACTGAAACTGGCGGCCACCCCGTCAACGGGGTGGCCGCCTCCGGTCTGCGGCAACCGCGAACACAAAACAAGGATCAGTAGCCGTACTTGTTGACCACGACCTGCACAATGTTGGTGTCGTCGTCCCGACCGTAGTCAGTGATCGTAATGCGTACGTTCCATCCGTCGATGACGCCAATGCCCCGGCAGTCCAGTCCGCCTGCATTGATCCTCTGCTCCCGTACGCATGGCTTGTACTCCTGTGGCGTTAAACCCACCTGCTGAACGTACCGCTCCAGGTCACCCTCCCGGTACTTCCGGTGAGTGTCCCAACGGTATGCGTACTGGGAGCAAGGTCCATCGAGCGGGATGCACAGCGCACTGCCCACCGGCTCCTGCGTTCTTAAGGGTTCCCATCCCGGCTCTGGCTGGAGGCGGTCGGCAATCGTCTTGAGCTCAGCGACAATCTGATCGCTCTTCCACGATGGCCAGAGGAAGAATGCAGTGACAGAGGCAACCGTTACTGCCAGCACACCGAGCCATATTTTGCGCCCCCTGCTCATTCTCGTCCCGCTCCCCACGGCGTACCTCTCTGGTTGTGAGGCCCGGAGTGCCTACGGACTTAACTGGCGCGGCGGTAACGGATGTGGGTGGCCAGCGGTGAGTGGAGCACCTCGGCGGGCTCGAAGCCGAAGGATTCAACCCCGTCGAAAATACGTTCGCCCGAACCGAGCAGGACCGGTGCGATGTCGAGGGTGAGCTCGTCGATCACGCCGGCGATCAGTGCCTGCCGGACGGTCGAGGCCCCGCCGGCGATGTCCACGCCCTTGTCCCCGGCGGCCTGGCGGGCTGCGGAGTAGGCCGCGTCGAAGCCCTCGGTGACGAAGTGGAAGGTCGTTCCGCCGTCCATCTGGATCGGGTCGTGTCCGTGATGGGTCAGCACGAACACCGGCGCGTGGTACGGCGGTTCGGCTCCCCACCACCCGGCCCAGTCCTCATCCCAGTCCCCGCGGACCGGGCCGAACATGTTCCGACCCATCACATACGCACCCCGTGGGCGCATGAGCCACTCGTTCGCGACCTTGTCGGCATCGTTGGCCCGCGGGTCGCCGATGTGCCAGCGGTGCAGCTCCAGCCCCCGCTTGCCCAGGGGGTTCTCGCGGCTCTGGTCCGGCCCGGCGACGAAGCCATCCAGCGAGATCGACATGTGGCAGGTGGTGTCCGGCATCGCGAACCTCCAGAGTGATAGCGGCTTGCATGCGGTCGTGGGGATTCTGGGGATCGTAGCAGGTGATGGCATCCTCGACCACCGTCTCCGGCGGCTGGTCGCCGGCGGTCTCCTCACCCGGGCACGTGGGCCGGATTGTGGGTGCGGCGTTTCCGCGGAACCCTTTCCGGGCAAAGCGAAAGGCCCCTGCGTTCCTTGTAAACAAAGGAAAGCAGGGGCCTCGTTGTTTCGCGGTGACGGTGGGATTTGAACTCTTTTAGATGCCTTGCCGATGCAAGGAAACGCCTAGATTTCGCGGATTTTCATAACGTCACGTCACGCCAATTCACGCTAAGTGTTGTCAGAATGTTGCCACGATGTTGTCAGGAGGGTGCCGGTTTGCACGAATCCCTACGCGTGGAGTCCGTCGGCGTTCGACCAGGGCAGTTGGGACCACCACGTTCAAAGCTTGAATCGCTTCGATGTCCGCCACTGAGAACCGAAGCTCCGTGCCGATACGGCAATGCGGCCAAGAGTTCTCCTTCAGGTGCCGGTAGGCCGTGCTTCTACTAATACCGCACATGGCCGCAACATCCTCGAGGGTCCACAGCAACAGGTGCAGCGGATACTTGTCCAGCCGGTCATCCTACTTGACGGCTTCCGGCTGTTCGTCCTGCGGGCTCGAGTTAGTCTCATCGTTCATGCCATCGATGTTAGCCGGGCCGATTCGCGGCTCTACTCAGGCAGGAATCCGGGCAGACGGTTTCCCCAGCGGATTCCGCGTAGGTGCTCGGGACAGCGCCGATACTCCTCAATATCCCAGTCTGATTCAGACCCGCGTTCCACGTTGCCGGCGGGGATCCAAGCCCAATGCCCGTGCCGCCCGTCGTCCGCCCATCCCACAAGGACGTAAGAGGGGTTCCAGCGTTCCGCGACGGCATAGACACCTATGGTTCCGCCGTCAGCCAGGGGCAGGGTTGCTATCACTTTGGGATAGTTCCCGTACTCCAACGACTTGGTTTCTTCTGGCTGGTGGCCCGGGTCCGGTTTCAGGTGCTCGCACGTTTCGCCGTCGAGCGTGAACGATGCCATCCGGTAAATACATCTGCTGCGTGTCAGTATCCGGCCTACCGCGGCCGCGTCACCACGCGTTCACTTTGGCGGCTCTTGACGAAGTGTCGTCC
>NZ_CAKKMM010000690.1:0-2653 GCF_918698205.1 Microbacterium sp. Bi128
GTGGCTGCTGCGCCTGAACGCCAGCGACGGCTACGGCCCGGATTAGTACCGGTCGGATTAGTGCCGGTCGGAATAGTGCCGGTCGGATTAGTGCCGGTCCGTCCGCGGCCCCAGAGTCCAAGCAGGCGCATGAGCCACAGCAGCAGGGCGAGGACGCCGGCAACGGACCAGGCCAGGGTCTCCCCCGGCAGTTCGGCAGGGAAGACGGTGACGGCGTAGAGCAGGAACCAGTGCACGGCCGCGACGAGCGCCGCGGCGAGCAGGGTCATGGCAGCCGCGACGGCCACGGCCGCGCCGGGAGCGCGGCGGCCCGTGCGCCGGAAACCCGTGTGCCGGAGGGCAACGTGCGTAAGGAGGTAGGCCAGGCCCGCCGCGGCGGCTGCCCACACGATCCACACCACCGGGCCGTCGACCAGGCTAAGGCCATCGAGGTAGTCCACCGGGGCTAGCGCCAGGTGCCGACGCCGATGACGGGTCCGGCCTCAAGCCAGGATGACAACCCTGTGTAGGCATCGAATCGCATGGCCAGGAGGACCTGCTGGCCCTCGTAGCGGAGCTCCACGATGACGGCGTCGGGCTGGACCTTGAGGAGCTCGGATTCGGTCGGCTTGCGCCGGCCAAGCAGCTCCAGCGAACTGCGCCGGAAGGTGTGCTTGGGGCGGACGCTGAGTGAGACCAGGCGGAACCATTCGAGGTCGTTGTCCTGATAACGACAAACCCCCATCTGCCAGCTGTTTCCAGCCGTGCAGATGGAGGCGTCCACCGTGCCCAGGGCGCGCCGCAGATTGAAGCGGCGCACCCCCGAAAGGCACAGTGCAAATACCAGCAACCCAAACGCAGTTGCCAGGACGATGAACGGCAAACCAATATCGTTCATCAAGGTCGTGCTAGCGGATCCCCGCAGTAGCCGCTTCGCCCATTTGGGCGTTGTCAGCAACAATGACCACCCTGTTGTTGTCGACAGAGAAGAATCCCCCGTCAACAACTACAGCGATGCGGTCACCGGATACCGGCTCGATTGCCAGTTCACCTTCGGCCAGAATCGCCAGCAGGGGCGAGTGGCCGGGCAGGATTCCGATTTCACCATCGCTGGTGCGGGCCTTGACCATCTTGGCCGCTCCGGACCACACAAAGTGGTCCGCTGCGACAATCTCAACCTCAAGCTCAGCCATATTACTTGGTCTGTTCCTGGATCTTGGCCCACTGGCGCTCGACGTCGTCCAGGCCGCCGACGTTGAAGAACGCCTGCTCTGCAACGTGGTCAAGGTCGCCGTCGCAGATAGCGGTGAAGCCTTCAACAGTGTCCTTGATGGACACGGTGGAGCCCTCGACGCCGGTGAACTGCTTGGCGGTGTAGGTGTTCTGCGAGAGGAACTGCTGGATGCGGCGTGCACGCGAGACAACAATCTTGTCTTCTTCAGAGAGTTCGTCAACGCCGAGGATGGCGATGATGTCCTGAAGTTCCTTGTTCTTCTGCAGGATCTGCTTGACGCGGACGGCCGTGTTGTAGTGGCCGTGGCCGATGTACTGCGGATCCAGGATGCGGGAGGTCGACGTCAGCGGGTCAACGGCCGGGTACAGACCACGGGAAGCGATTTCACGGGAAAGTTCCGTGGTCGCGTCGAGGTGTGCGAAGGTCGTGGCAGGAGCCGGGTCGGTGTAGTCATCTGCGGGAACGTAGATGGCCTGCATCGAGGTGATGGAGTGGCCCTTGGTGGACGTGATGCGCTCCTGGAGGAGGCCCATCTCGTCAGCCAGGTTGGGCTGGTAGCCCACGGCCGACGGCATGCGGCCGAGGAGGGTGGAAACCTCGGAGCCTGCCTGGGTGAAGCGGAAGATGTTGTCGATGAAGAGCAGCACGTCCTGGTTCTGCACATCGCGGAAGTACTCCGCCATGGTCAGGGCGGACAGTGCAACGCGCAGGCGCGTTCCCGGCGGCTCGTCCATCTGGCCGAACACAAGGGCGGTGTCCTTGAGGACGCCGGCCTCTTCCATTTCGACCCAGAGGTCGTTACCTTCACGGGTACGCTCGCCGACACCGGCGAACACCGAGGTGCCGCCGAAGTTGCGGGCAACACGGGTGATCATTTCCTGGATCAGCACGGTCTTGCCGACGCCGGCACCACCGAACAGGCCGATCTTGCCACCCTTGATGTACGGGGTGAGGAGGTCGATCACCTTGATGCCGGTTTCCAGCATCTCGGTGGAGCCTTCCAGGGTCGCGAAGGCCGGAGCCTTGCGGTGGATAGGCCAGCGTTCGCTGATCTGGAGTTCGGACTCGGCAACGTCGAGGGGCTGGCCCAGCACGTTGAAGATGTGGCCCTTGACGCCGTCGCCCACGGGCACGGAGATCGGGGCACCGGTGTCCACCACGTTGGTACCGCGGACAAGTCCGTCGGTGGCCTGGAGGGAGATGGCACGGATCAGGTTGTCACCCAGGTGCAGGGCAACCTCGAACGTGATGGTTCGGGTCTCACCGTTGAGAGTGATCTCGGTGGTGAGTGCGTTGTAAATCGAGGGGATTGCGTCAGCCGGGAATTCGACGTCGACAACCGGGCCAATAACACGTGCAATACGACCGGTAGCACCGGACGTTGCGGCTACGTGATCGGTAGCAGTGGCAGTCATCTCTCTCACTTCACTCAGTAGATGG
>NZ_CAKKMM010000691.1:0-2648 GCF_918698205.1 Microbacterium sp. Bi128
CCACCAGCGAGTGGCTGGACCGTCTGGCGCCCAAGGCGACGGCGATCATCGCCGCGGGGACCTGTGCGACCTACGGAGGCATCCATGCCATGGCCGGAAACCCCACCGGCGCCATGGGGGTGCCCGACTATCTCGGGTATGACTGGCGCTCCAAAGCCGGGATCCCGATCGTGTGCGGCCCGGGCTGCCCCATCCAGCCGGACAACCTTTCCGAAACCATGACGTACCTGCTGTATCAGGCCACCGGACAGGCCCCCATGATTCCCCTGGATGAGGCGCTCCGGCCGACCTGGCTGTTTGGCCAGACGGTGCACGAGGGATGCGACCGCGCGGGATACTACGAACAGGGCGACTTCGCCACCGAATACGGGTCCCCGAAGTGCATTGTCAAGCTCGGCTGCTGGGGGCCGGTGGTCAAGTGCAACGTGCCCAAACGCGGCTGGATGAACGGAATCGGCGGCTGCCCCAACGTGGGCGGCATCTGCATCGGCTGCACAATGCCGGGCTTCCCGGACAAATTCATGCCGTTCATGGACGAACCTCCCGGCGGCAAGCTGTCGACCGCCTCGATCATGCCGTACGGCAAGACCATCAGGACACTGCGGAACATCACGAAGCACACGCTGGACCAGGAACCCCGCTGGCGCAAACCCGGTAATGATCTGCTGACCGGCGCCAAGCGGACCTGGTAGGGACGCTAGGCAGAGAGGCAATGCAATGACTTCGACGATTCCGATGCCCTCAGCGGACGGTACCGCGGGCGAGAACCTGGTAGAGATGGCCTGGGACCCGATCACAAGGATCGTCGGCAGCCTCGGCATCTACACCAAGGTCGATTTCAAGAACAACCAAGTGGTGGAATGCCACAGCACGTCCTCGATTTTCCGCGGCTATTCCATCTTCATGCGCGGCAAGGACCCCCGGGACGCACACTTCATCACGAGCCGGATCTGCGGAATCTGTGGCGACAACCACGCCACCTGTTCCTGTTACGCGCAGAACATGGCCTACGGCGTGAAGCCGCCCCACCTCGGCGAATGGATCGTCAACCTGGGCGAGGCTGCCGAGTACATGTTTGACCACAACATCTTCCAGGAGAACCTGGTCGGCGTGGACTACTGCGAGAAGATGGTCTCCGAAACCAACCCGTCGGTGCTGGCCAAAGCCGAGAACACGCCGGCCCCGCACGCCGCTGAGCACGGCTACCGCACCATCGCGGACATCATGCGCTCGCTGAACCCGTTTACCGGGGAGTTCTACCGCGAGGCGCTGCAAGTGAGCCGGATGACCCGGGAAATGTTCTGCCTGATGGAGGGCCGGCATGTCCATCCCTCCACGCTTTACCCCGGCGGCGTGGGCACCGTGGCGACGATCCAGCTGATGACGGACTACATCACCCGGCTCATGCGGTACGTGGAGTTCATGAAGAAGGTCGTGCCGATGCACGATGACCTCTTCGACTTCTTCTATGCTGCCCTGCCCGGGTACGAGCAGGTGGGGCTGCGGCGCACCCTGCTGGGCTGCTGGGGGTCCTTCCAGGACCCGGAGTTCTGCAATTTCGCCTACAAGGACATGACGGAGTGGGGCCGGAAGATGTTCGTCACCCCCGGCGTCGTGGTGGACGGCAAACTCGTGACCACGGATCTGGTGCGCATCAACCTGGGGATCCGGATCATGCTGGGCTCGTCCTACTACGAGGACTGGGGCGACCAGGAAATGTTCGTCACCCGCGACCCGCTGGGCAACCCGGTGGACCGCCGGCACCCCTGGAACCAGCACACCAACCCGCGGCCGCAGAAGCGCGACCTCGAGGACAAGTACAGCTGGGTGATGTCACCGCGGTGGAATGACGGCGAAAGCAACCTGGCGCTGGATACCGGCGGCGGCCCGCTGGCCCGGCTCTGGTCGACCGCTCTTGCCGGCTTCGTCGACACCGGCTACCTCAAGTCAACGGGCAGCAGCGTCCAGATCGAGCTGCCCAAGACTGCGCTGAAGGGCCCGGTGACCCTGGAATGGAAGATCCCGCAGTGGAGCAACACGCTGGAGCGGAACCGCGCCCGGACCTATTTCCAGGCCTACGCGGCGGCCGCCGCCCTGCACTTCGCCGAAAAGGCGCTCGAGGAGATCCGGGCCGGCCGCACCAAGACGTGGGAGTCCTTCGAGGTGCCGGAGGAAGCCATCAGCTGCGGCTTCACCGAAGCCGTCCGCGGCGTGCTCTCACACCACATGGTGATCCGCGACGGCAAGATCGCCAACTACCATCCCTATCCGCCGACGCCGTGGAACGCCAGCCCGCGCGACTCCGAGGGAACACCGGGCCCGTATGAGGACGCGGTGCAGGGCCAGCCCATCTTCGAGGAGAACGACCGCGACCATTTCAAGGGCATCGACATCATGCGCACCGTCCGCAGCTTCGACCCCTGCCTGCCGTGCGGCGTCCACATGTATCTCGGCGACGGGCAGACGCTGGACTTGCTGCACTCCCCCACGCAGTCGCTCACCGGTGAGTAGCCCGCCATGGACCGGGAGAATCTGTTGGGCTCGGCAGGTGAACGGATCAGTTCGCTCCTGGACGCGCTGGGCTCCGGCGGTCCGGTGGCCCGGGACCGGGCGGAAGAACTGGTCCGGCAGGTGACGGAACTGTACGG
>NZ_CAKKMM010000692.1:0-2642 GCF_918698205.1 Microbacterium sp. Bi128
GACGGCGTCAAAGGCGACCGCGGCCAGTTCCCGGACACGGGTGATCGCTTCTTCGGGGAGGTCGGCCGGGCAGCTGAGGGCTGCGGCGTCGTCCACATATTTGGCGTTGAAGTCATAGAATTCATGGCCGCCGCCCGCGACGGAGATCTCGCCCGGCATCGACGTCCGGGGAGCATCGGTCCCCCGGCCCTCCAGCACGGCACATTCGATCTCGCGGCCCGTGATGCCGGCCTCGATGACCAGCTTGGGGTCGTGCTCGCGGGCGATCTCTATGGCGGCGTCGAGGCCCTCGAGGGAGTCCACCTTGGAGATTCCCATGGAAGACCCTGCCCGGGCCGGCTTGACGAATACCGGGAAGCCGAGCTGGTCCACGCGCTTGCGGACGGTCTCGGGATCGTTGCGCCACTGCCGGTCAGTCACGGCGATGTAGGGACCCACGTGGAGCCCGGCCGATTCAAAGACCACCTTCATGAAGTGCTTGTCCATGCCGACGGCGGACGCAAGCACGCCCGCGCCCACGTAGCGGGTGTCGGACAGTTCCAGGAGGCCCTGGATGGTGCCGTCTTCGCCGAAGGGCCCGTGCAGCAGCGGGAAGACGACGTCGACGGCGCCGAGCTCCTGCGGGACGGTGTTCGGGGCTGCGACGATCAGCTGGTGCTCGCCGCCGATCTCGGCCAGGGTGACGGTCTGCGCCGAGGGGGCCACCTCGGGCAGCGACGAGGCGGAGAGCGACCACTCGTCGGTTCCGTCGGACGCCAAAACCCACTGGCCGGTCTTGGCGATCCCGATCGGGATGACGTCGTATTTGTCCTTGTCGATGGCTCCCAGGACGCCGGCGGCTGTCACGCAGCTGACGGCGTGCTCGCTGGAGCGGCCGCCGAACAGCACCGCCACGCGGGGTTTGGACTGGACCGGACGGTCTTTTGTGGTCATGTTCCCTGACACTCTCAGTGGTCGCCTTCGGCTTTCAGGTCCCGGGACAGCAGCAGCGGACCCAGTTCATCGACGGACAGTTTTCCGGCAAGGACCGCGACGACGGCGGCCGTGATCGGCATGTCAACGCCGAGCTTTCCGGCGAGTTCGTTGACGGCCTGACTGGACTTGATGCCTTCAGCCGTCTGCTTCATTTCGGCGGTGACCTGGTCAAGGGTCAGCCCCTTGCCGAGCAGCCTGCCGGCCGTGTGGTTTCGGGACAGCGGGGAGGAGCAGGTCGCCACGAGATCGCCCAGGCCAGCGAGCCCCGCCATGGTCCGGGCTTCGCCGCCAAGGGCGAGGGTCAGCCGTGAGGTTTCGGCCAAGCCGCGCGTGATGACGGAGGCTTTGGTGTTGTCCCCCATCTTCTTTCCTTCGCAGATTCCCACGGCCAGTGCGATCACGTTCTTGACGATGCCGCCGATTTCGACGCCGATCACGTCGCTTGTGGTGTAGGGGCGGAAGTAGGGGGCAGTGCAGCTGCGGGCGATCCAGCCCGCCGTGATCGGGTCCGTGCAGGCCACCACCGAGGCTGTTGGCTCCTCCCGTGCGATCTCCATGGCCAGGTTGGGGCCGGAAACCACGGCGACCCGGTCGGCAGGCAGGTCCAGCTCCGCACTGATGACCTCGCTCATGCGGGCATCGGTGTGGAGCTCGAGGCCCTTCATGAGGGACACCACGACGGCGCCGGGTGCAAGATGTTCTTTCCAGGCCTGCAGTTGCGGCCGCAGGGTTTGTGCCGTCACGGACAGGATGACCAGCTCCGCGCCCGAGAGGACCTCGGAAACGTCCTTCGATGCAGTGATGCTGGACGGCAGCGTGATGCCGTTCAGATACTGCTCATTGCGGTGCAGGGTGTTGATCTGGTCCACGATTTCGGGGCGCCGGCCCCAGAGGCGGATGTTTCGTTCGACCCCGGAGGCCGTGGCGGCGTCAGCAACAACCTTGGCGAAGGTTGTACCCCAGGAACCTGCCCCCAGAACGGCCACGGTAGTGGCGGATGTTGCTCGTTCAAAGTTAACCGTCATCCGGTGCTGTCCCCAATGTTCTCGTTCGATGCGCCACCCTCTTGGATGGCTTGACCTTCGGCGCCGCCCCGTTCGACGAAGCGGCCCTGTGTGGACTGGTTGTGCGCCGCCGGGTTCCAGCGTTGCGCGGGCGGTTGTTCTCCACGCAGTCCCGCCAGGAGGCCGGTGATGGCGTCCATGATGGCATTCGTGGCTGCGTCGAGCGTCGCCTTGTCCAGCGGGTGGCCCTCAAACGCGCTCAGGTCCACGGGATCCCCGACCACCAGGCGGGAGGTCTTGCGGGGGAAAATGTAGAAACGTTTCGCATACCGCGGGAAGACCTCTTGGGCACCCCAGTGGGCGATGGGCACCACGGGAATACCGCTCTCCAGTGCCATCCGCGCGGCACCGGTGTGCCCTTTCATCGGCCAGAGGGCCGGGTCCCGGGTCAGGGTTCCCTCTGGGTAGATGATGATCGCCCCGCCTTCGTTCACGATCTCTTTGGCGAGTTGCAGCGAACGGTTCGCCCCCGTCGTCGAACGTTCCACCGGGATCTGCTTGGTGGAGCGCAGGACGGCGCCAAGGACCGGCACCTTGAAGAGGCCGGCCTTGGCGAGGAAATGCGGCATCCGTTTCTGGTTGTAGAGCATGTGCCCCACCACC
>NZ_CAKKMM010000693.1:0-2640 GCF_918698205.1 Microbacterium sp. Bi128
GTCCAGCACGGCCTCCGCGACGTCCTCAGGGACGTTGCGCTCGGCCAGCTTGCGCGAGAGCTGCAGCCGGCTCTTGGGCGAATTCGTCAGCTGCCGCAGCACGATGGCACGCGCCACCGCCGCGGGGTCCGCGTCCCGGTCCTGCCCGGCCGGCGAATCCGCGCCATCGGTGCGGTCCGCCGGCTGATCCGGGCCGGCAAAGCCGGGGGCAGGATTCCGTGATGGAAATCCTGCCCCTTTGCGCCGCCGGCTGTTAGAAGCCGTCAACGGCCTTCAGCTTCGGAGATTCTTCGGTCTCAGCCGGGGCCTTGACGCCAACGCCGAGCTTTTCCTTGATCAGGCGCTCGAGTTCGGCCGCCAGCTCCGGGTTGTCGCGCAGGAAGCGGCGGGAGTTCTCCATGCCCTGGCCCAGCTGGTCGCCATCGTAGGTGAACCAGGAGCCCGACTTCTTGATCAGGCCGTGCTCGACACCCATGTCGATGATGCCGCCCTCACGGGATATGCCCTGGCCGTAGATGATGTCGAACTCGGCGATCTTGAAGGGCGGGGCCATCTTGTTCTTGACGATTTTGGCCTTGGTGCGGTTGCCGACGGAATCGGCGCCCTCTTTCAGGGTCTGGATGCGGCGGACGTCGATGCGGATGGAGGCATAGAACTTCAGCGCCTTACCACCGGTGGTGGTTTCCGGGGAGCCGAAGAAGACACCGATCTTTTCACGCAGCTGGTTGATGAAGATGGCCGTGGTCTTCGTCTGGCTCAGGCGGCCGGTGATCTTACGCAGGGCCTGGCTCATCAGGCGGGCCTGCAGGCCCACGTGGCTGTCGCCCATGTCGCCTTCGATTTCCGCGCGGGGAACGAGGGCGGCCACGGAGTCGATGACTATGACGTCAAGGGAGCCGGATCCGATAAGCATGTCCATGATTTCCAGCGCCTGCTCGCCGGTGTCCGGCTGGGAGACCAGGAGCGCGTCGGTGTCGACGCCCAGCTTGGCGGCGTATTCCGGATCGAGTGCGTGCTCGGCGTCGATGAAGGCGGCAATGCCGCCCTGGCGCTGGGCATGGGCAACCGCGTGCAGCGCGACCGTGGTCTTACCTGATGATTCCGGACCGTAGATTTCCACGACGCGGCCGCGGGGCAGGCCGCCAATTCCCAGGGCGACGTCCAGTGCGATGGACCCGGTCGGGATGACTTCGATGGGCGCACGGACTTCATCGCCGAGGCGCATGACCGAGCCTTTGCCGAACTGCTTGTCAATCTGGGCAAGCGCTGCGTCGAGCGCCTTCTGGCGATCCGGGGCTGCGGCCATGATTCACACCTCTAATACTTTCTCGCTGTGGAGTGGCCGTGGAGGCCTTTGTCTGTCATCACTGACGCTACTGGCACCCTCCGACAAAGTTGTCGGGAGAACCACGTATGTGGAAAACGGTCTGAAAAAAAGCATATCGCTATCCGAACAGATATTCGAACAAGCGGACGGCGTGTCAGGCGTCAGCGGAGCTCAGCTGGCGTCAGCGCGACGACGCAGGCGTCAGCGGGGCCCGGTGGTGTCACGGGGTTTGACGTCGCGGCCCAGGCGGCGTTCCGGCGGAACGTCCTGGACGTCGCACATGGCAAGCCACACCTGGCGCGGCGGAACGCCGGCGCTGAGCGCCTGGTCCGCGGTGCGGCCTCCGACCCCGGCCAGGACCAGCGAACTGCTCAGGACGCGGGAGTAACCCGCGCCGAACTCGTCGTCCATAAGCCGCCAAAAGTCACTGATTCGCACGAGTAAAGTCTCTCACGGCCGGGGACTCTAGAATGGTTGCCATGAGCAACCCAACTGAGTCCGCGGGAGATCCCGCTCCCGGTACCGCCGGCGCGGACGCCGCCCTGGACGCCGTCGAGAACCAGCTGAGCCTGCTCTGGCGCCGGGGACGATCTATTTCCCATCAGCTCTCGCGCCAGGTCCACCCGGAAATGGAACCCGCCGCCTACGGCCTGCTCAGCGTGATCCGCCAGCAGGGCCCCATCCGGCTGACCGACCTAGCCTCCTGCATCGGCGTCGGCAAGCCATCGGTGAGCCGGCAGATCGCCTTCCTCGAGGGCCTCGGGCTGGTGTCGAAGGAGGCTGACCCGCTGGACGGCCGGGCGCAGGCCATCCGGCTGACGTCCGAAGGCGAGGAAAGGATGCACCAGGTCCAGGACGCACGGCGTGAGGTGTTCCGGGAACGCCTGGCGGAATGGCCGGCCGAGGATCTGCAGGCTTTGGCCATGTACATGGCCAAGCTCAATGCCACCTACGAGCGCGACGGTTTCCCCCGGGACGAGCCCGCCTGACTCCCCCACCGGGAACCTTGGTCACCGAAACACGACAAAGGACCTCCGGCCTGGGCCGGAGGTCCTCTTTTGTGTCTTAGGTCTTAGGTGAGTGGCGGGCTAGCGCGCTCCGGAAAGGAGGCCCTTGGCCAGCTCGTCGGTGAGATCGGAGTTCAGTTCCCGGTCGAGGTCGCGGCCATAGCGCTGCGCGAACTCCTGGGGGACGGTGTCCGGAACCGCGACGCCCTCGGCGACCGCGACGCGGTCGCTGACTTCGCGGAGCATGCTCGAAAGCGGAACATCGAGGGCCGAGCAGATCGAGGAGAGCAACTCCGAGGAGGCTTC
>NZ_CAKKMM010000694.1:0-2640 GCF_918698205.1 Microbacterium sp. Bi128
GAACGCCCTCTGGATCCTGCCGTCCGACGGCGGCGAAGCCCGGGTGGCCTTGTCCCGGGCCGGCGGAATCGGCGGGGTCCACGCCGCCAAGGACGCCGACACCGTGGTGGTCGCGGCCTCGGTCCTGGCCGGCTCCACGGACGAGGACAATGACGAGGAACGCCGGAAAGCGCGCAAGGACAACAAGGTCGCGGCCATCCTGCACAGCGGCTACCCAGTCCGCTACTGGGACGCGGACCTGGGCCCGGCGCAGCCGCGGCTGTTCGCCGTCGAACCCGGAGACCCGTTGGAGGCCGGAAAGCCGGCCACCGTCGACGCCGCGCCGCCGCTGAATCTGCGCAACCTGACGCCCGACGCCGGAACGCGGCTCAGGGACGCCGAATCGGTGCTCAGTCCGGACGGCACGACGATCTACAGCAGCTTCGCCAAGCCCCTCGCCAACGCCGATTCACGTTCCGTGCTGGTCGCCATCGACGTCGCCACCGGCACCCGCACGGTCCTGCTGGACACGGAAGGCCTGAGCTACTTCCCGGGCCCGGTCAGCCCGGACGGCCGGAGCCTGGTGGTGGTCAGCGAAAGCGACACCACGCCGCTGGCGGCGCCGCAGGTCAAGCTGCACCTCCTCCACGTCACTGGCCCGGCGGCAGGGGGCAGCGCCCTGACGCCGCTCGCCCATGACTGGGACCGCTGGGCCCGCCCCGCCGCATGGCTGCCGGACGGATCGGCCCTGCTGGTCACCGCCGACGAGGACGGCGCATCGCCGGTATTCCGGATCGGTGTGGCCGGAGACCCGGACGGGGCGGCCCAGGTGCTACGCCTGACGGCCGACGCCGCGGCGTACACCGACGTCGTCGTCGCACCGGACGGACGCAGCGCCTACGCCCTGCGCAGCTCCTACGAATTCCCCGCCGAACCTGTGCGGATCGACCTCGCCTCCGGTGACGTCGTCCGCCTGCCCGCGCCCGCGGAACGCCCGCACTTCAAGGGCACGCTGGAGCGCGTGGAGACGACGGCGGCCGACGGCGCCCGTGTGCCCGCGTACCTGGCCCTGCCCGAGGGCGCGTCCGCCGCGGCCCCGGCCCCGCTGCTGCTCTGGATCCATGGCGGCCCGCTGGGATCCTGGAACGCCTGGACGTGGCGCTGGAACCCGTGGCTGCTGGTGGCGCGCGGCTACGCGGTGCTGCTCCCGGACCCTGCCCTTTCCACCGGCTACGGTCAGGACCACATCCAGCGGGGCTGGGGGGAATGGGGCAAGGCTCCGTTCACCGACCTGATGGCCATCACCGACGCCGTCGTGCAGCGCTCCGACATCGACCAGACGCGCACGGCCGCCATGGGCGGCTCGTTCGGCGGGTACATGGCCAACTGGGTGGCCGGGCAGACGGACCGCTTCAAGGCAATCGTCACGCACGCCAGCCTCTGGGCCCTGGACCAGTTCGGCCCCACCACCGACGCCGCGCAGTACTGGCTCAAGGAGATGACGGCAGAGATGGCGCTGGAGAACTCCCCGCACCTGCACGTGGAGAACATCCGCACTCCCATGCTGGTCATCCATGGCGACAGGGACTACCGCGTACCGATCGGCGAGGGACTCCGGCTCTGGTACGAGCTGCTCGCCAAGTCGCAGCTGGCGGCGGACGGAAACGGCGAAACGGACCACCGTTTCCTGTATTTCCCGGACGAGAACCACTGGATCCTGCAGCCGCAGCACGCCAAGGTCTGGTACGGCGTCGTGGAGCACTTCCTGGCCAGGAACCTGCTGGACAAGGACGTTCCCGTCCCCGACGAACTAGGTCTCTGACGGCCCGGGGCCCGTGCCGGCAGGGAGCCGGCCGCGCCCGGGGCACCCGTAAGATTGGGCTGTGACTGAGACCGTGACTGAGACCGCCACTGAGACGATCCGCATCCGCCCCGCCCGCACCGACGACGTTGGCGCCATCAAGACCCTCGTGGCGCCGCTGGCTGACCAGCGGATCCTCATGGCCAAGGAAACCGTGGCCTATTACGAAAGCCTGCAGGAGTTCCGGATCGCAGAATCCGAAGACGGTGAGGTGATCGGCTGCGGGGCGCTGCACGTTATGTGGGAGGACCTCGCCGAGGTCCGCACGCTCGCGGCCTCGGACGTCTGGCGCGGCAAGGGCGTGGGCCACGCGCTGGTGGAGCGCCTGCTGGAGGATGCCCGCGCGCTGGGAGTCTCCCGGGTCTTCTGCCTGACGTTCGAAGTGGAGTTCTTCAAGAAGCACGGCTTTGAAGTCATGGCTGACCAGACCGCCGTCGACCCCGTGGTGTATTCCGAGCTCCTGCGCTCGCACGACGAAGGCGTGGCCGAGTTCCTGGACCTGGCGCGGGTTAAACCGAACACGCTGGGCAACACCAGGATGATCAAGGAGCTGTAGCCCCGCCGGGTTGCGGCTGCTCCGCGGCCGGCGAGGGCGGTGCCGGCAGCCGAAGCGGCGCCCCGGTCGGCGAAGGCGGCGTCCCGGCCGGCGAAGACGGCGCCGGCGTCGGCGGCCGCCAGGAACTCGACGTCCACGCAGGGCTTCCCTTCAATAAATTTGATGGATAAACTGATGCCGGCCCAGGGGGTGGGCCGCCATACTTCCGGAGGCAAAAAATTGCACAAAGCCGTGATTTTTCCCG
>NZ_CAKKMM010000695.1:0-2631 GCF_918698205.1 Microbacterium sp. Bi128
GGCGGAGACCCGTCCTCCGGGTTGGACTGGAACGGGATCTCGCTGACGGCGAAGTCGACCGTCTGATTGATGAAGTCGTTGCGGCCCGCGGACGACCCGGTGCCGTTGTAGTTCACCGTCATGCCGTAGTTGCTGGCGACGTTCGTGCGCCACTGGTCGAGGGCGTTCTGCGACCACGTGGAGCCGGAGCCGGTGATCGTCACATAGACGTCGGCCGCGTGCGCGGGCGCGACGCCCACGCTCGCGAGGGCCGCGACGACGACGAGCGCCCCCAGTCGGGCCAGGCGGGTACGGACGTTCACGACGGGTTCTCCTCGGTGGGTCGAGCGGGGCGGGGTGCCAGGGCGCGCTGAGCGAGGCGCCACTGGAGGTCGCGGGGAGGCTTTCCCTTGGGCGGCTGCGCGCGACGTTCCGCGCGCGTGACGGGGTTGCCCGGTGAGCGCCCCTGGGACGCCAGAATGCGCTGCAGGTCACGTGCCGACGCCGACGCGGCGGCGCGGCGCTGACGGTCGGACAGCTGCCCGGGGCCCTTGCCGCCGATCAGGCGCGCGACGATGAAGAGCGTCAGCACGAGCAGCACGAGGGTCGCGGCGGCGCCGAAGCCACGGGCGACCATGTTGGTCTCGGGCGACTTGACGAAGTCGAAGACCTGCAGCGGCAGAGAGATCATCGGCCCCGAGAACGGGTTGAGGTTCCACCCGGCGGTCACGCCCGAGGTCAGGAGCACCGGCGAGGTCTCACCGATACCGCGCGCGGTCCCGAGGATCACCGCGGTGACCAGTCCCGAACGCGAGGTCGGCAGCACCACGCTCCACACCGTCCGCCACCGGCTCGTGCCGAGGGCGTACGAGGCCTCGCGGAGGTTGTGCGGAACCAGACGGAGCACGACGTCGGAGGCGCGGATGATGATCGGGAGCATCATGACGCTGATCGCCAGGGATGCCGCGAACCCCGAGCGCTGGTTCGTGATGAGGGTGACCACGGCGGCGTAGACGAACAGACCGGCGACGATCGAGGGCAGCGCCGTCATGGCATCCGAGATCGTCCGCACGAAGCGCGCGAACGGCCCGCCGATCTCGTTGAGGAAGACGGCCGTCGTGATGCCCAGGGGGATCGTGATCGCCAGGGCGATGCCGATCTGGATGAGCGTTCCGACGATCGCGTGCGCGATACCGCCCATCGTGAGGGGATCGAGCGGACCGGCGAGCTTCATCGTCTCGACGAAGAAATTCAGGTTCGTGATCGCGGGAAAGCCCCGTACGACCGTGAACAGGATGACGAAGACCAGGGCGCTCAAGAGCAGGACACCGGCGGAGTAGAACAGCGCCGTCATGATGCGCTCGCTCACGGCCAGCCGATCGGCCCGCAGCGAGGACAGGACCGCGTAGATCCCGAGGAAGCAGAGGAACGAGACGATGAGCCATCCGATGATCCCCGTCATCGGGGTCAGCCATCCGAAGAGCAGGGTGGCCAGCGCGATGCCCGCCGCAGCGCTGCCCACGACGTTGAAGGTGTCGCCGAAGGGCACCGTGCGCAGGTCACGACGTTCGCCGACATGACCCGTGCGCTCGGGGATCGCGGTGCGCCGGGACGGCCGTGCGGCGTCGTCCGCGTCGACCACGGGGGCGTCGGGGGCGAGGATCGCCATCAGTTGCTCTCCGCTCCGGAACGACTGCGCGCGACGATCGTCGACGCGGTGAAGTTGACGATGAGGGTGATGATGAAGAGCACGAGTCCCGCGGCCATGAGGGCGGACAGGCCGAACTGGCTCGCCTCGCCGTACCGCAGCGCGATGAGGGCCGACACCGAGTTCGTGCCCGTCTTGAGGACCTCGGGGTTGATCGTGAAGATCGGCGAGATGATCATGACGACCGCGATGGTCTCGCCGAGCGCGCGCCCCAGGCCCAGCATCGTCCCGCCGATGATGCCGCCGCGACCGAACGGCAGCACGACGGCGCGGATCATCCCCCAGCGCGTGGATCCGAGGGCGAGTGCACCCTCGCGCTCCCCGAGGGGCGCCTGGGAGAACGCCTCGCGCATGACCGAGGTCTGCGTGGGCACGACCATCAGGGCCACGACGATGCCGGCGATGAACGCCGACGAGGTGAACGCGCCCGCATCCGTCAGACGCTGACCCGTCTCATCGGTGACGCGGAAGATCGGAATCCACCCGAAGTAGACCGAGATCCACTGCGAGACGGGGATGATGTTGGCCTGCAGGAAGAACACGCCCCAGAGTCCGAACACGACGCTCGGCACGGCCGCCATCAGGTCGACGAGCGTGATGAGCAGCGACCGGATCTTCGGCGACACGATCTCGCTGATCAGCAGCGCCGTCCCCATCGCCAGCGGAACCGAGATCGCCATCGCGATGATCGCGATCGTGACGGTGCCGAACAGCACCGCCGCGACGCCGAACGCGCCCGTCTCGGGCGACCACTCCTGCGTCGTGAGGAAGCTGACGCCCGTGACGCTCAGCGCATCGCCGGCTCGCGCGGTGAGGAAGATGCCCACGGCGAGCATGATCGCCACCGTCACGCCGCCGGCGGCGTACGAGACGGAGCGGAAGACCCGGTCCGCTTGCACCGGTCGGCTCTTCAGGGAGCGGGGGCGGGGCTCGTTCGCCTCGGG
>NZ_CAKKMM010000696.1:0-2630 GCF_918698205.1 Microbacterium sp. Bi128
ACGCAACTTATCCAGCGCATCCGCCGCATGGGGATCATCTCGCACATCCGCGTCGACCTCGGCCTGGCCGCATTCGTGGAATCAGCGGCGCTGGCCGGCCTGCGCAACGACCTCAACGCGATCGACGGCGGGGCCTCCGGCTCGGAGGTCGCCGGCATGCCGGCTCCCGGTGGAGTCTCCCTGGAACTGACCGCGCACCGCGACGATTCCGCTGGATTGCCACCTCTGGACATGGCTGGGGAATTTACGGCCTCGATCGATCCCTCAGGCACCCGGAAGCTGAACCGGTTCTCCGACGACGAACTCTTCGCCGCGAGCGACTCCGTGTTCGGCCTTCTCGATGATCCCGCTGACATGGCCCGCTCGGAACTCCTGGCGACCTATGACGAGATCGGCATGGAAATCAGCCGCCGCGAGGTCGGCCGCGAGCCCGAACCCGCGTAACCGGCAACGGCGCTTCAACGGCGTGCCAATGGCCCCAACCGCGACAGTGGCGTGCCAGCGGCGCTTCCACGCTGAGCTTCGGGACCGCTGTATGGTCCGGTTTCTCATCCCCGCCGAAGCGTGGATACGGTAGAGATGTGCCGGCCGAGATGGATCCGAACCATCCGCGAGGCCCCGGTGCTTCCGAGGCCCGCATGCTCCGCCGCGCCGTCGAGCTTAAACGGGTTTCCCGGCGATCGTTCCTGATCGGCGCAGGGTCCGCGTCGCTGCTGGCGGCGGACATGCTGTTCACTCAGCGCGTGCAGGCCGAGCGGCGTGTCAGCCGGGTCCTCGAAGTACCTGATGACGTTGCCGAACGGTATTACCCCCACGCCAGCTGGATCCTGTTCCCCGGCTACAAAACGAGCTGGGAAGAAGCCCTGTGGATCCTGAACGCGCTGCGCGGCTCCCTGAACAAGAGGGGCCAGCTCGCCGCCGTCGGGTATTCCAACGAAGGCCTGGACATCGACGAGGTGGTCATCGCCGTGATCGAGCACGTCCGCGCCCACAATCTCACCACCCTCTACTTCTACGGCCATAGTTTTGGCGGCATGGTGGCAACCCAGGTGGCGGCCCGGCTGCGCGAACTGCACGGCGTCGAAGTGGCGTTCATCCTGCTCGACTCCAGCCCGGCGAGCCGGCACGACGTGCTGGACCAGAGCTGGTTCGAGGGTGTGGTGATGCTCTACGAAAGCGGGTTCCGCTTCCCCACAGTGCTGCGCGGCGGCTATGAGCTCGGCGAGAGGATGCTGCACAAGAATGAACGCAGTTGGGGTCAGGTGGTGGACCAGACACTGGAACAGCTGTCCCCGATCGCGCCGTCCAGCGTGCTGATCCAGTCCGAATCCGCCTATATCTTCCACTTTGAGGCCAGCCGTTTCGTCGGGAAGCTGGGCGAAACGAAGATGGCGTTCATCGGCAACCCCCGGGACAAGACGGTGGATTACGAGACCGCCCGGGACACCTGGTCACTGTCCTTCAAAACCAACATGGTCTCGGATGACCTGCGCACCGACGGGGCGAGGCCGGAGCACGCGAGCCCTGGCTGGAGCCCGTTCATCTACCGGCCCATCATCGAAAAACTCCAGGACGACCTCTTCCCGCTGCCGGGCGGCGGCGGGAAGAAGACCGCGTTCTGAGGTATCGCGTTCTGGGGTGTTGCTCAGATCTGGTTCTTGAGGTCCGCCACGGAATTCAGGATCTGGTTCGGCCGGAACGGATACGCGGCGATATCGTCCCGGTGGGTGATGCCGCTGAGCACCAGCACCGTGTGCAGGCCCGCCTCCATGCCGGCGATGATGTCGGTGTCCATGCGGTCGCCGATCATGGCCGTGGTTTCCGAGTGCGCGTCGATCTGGTTCATCGCCGACCGGAACATCATCGGGTTGGGCTTGCCCACAATGTACGGTTCGCGCCCCGTGGCCTTGGTGATGAGGGCGGCGATGGCCCCGGTGGCAGGCATGGGTCCGTCCTTCGAGGGCCCGGTGGCGTCCGGGTTGGTGGCGATGAAACGCGCGCCGGCGAGGATCAGGCGGATGGCCATGGTGATGGCTTCAAACGAATAGGTGCGGGTCTCGCCGAGCACCACGAAGTCGGGGTTCTGGTCGGTGAGGATGAAGCCGG
Organism: Microbacterium sp. Bi128; assembly: GCF_918698205.1. NCBI lineage: Bacteria > Bacillati > Actinomycetota > Actinomycetes > Micrococcales > Microbacteriaceae > Microbacterium > Microbacterium sp. Bi128. The sequence goes on from NZ_CAKKMM010000696.1 coordinate 2,107, forward strand.
CCTCGTGGAGCGCCGTCGTGAGTCCTGCTTCGCCGATCGTGTAGGCGCGGTTCCCCGACTCCGAACCGCGGACCTGGTCCTTGAGGAACTGGGCCGTGGCCAGGGCCGAGGTCCAGATGTTCTCCTCCGGGATTTCCAGCCCGGAAGAGCTCAGCCGGGCCGCGAGGTCCCGGGGCGTGAAGATCGAGTTGTTGGTCAGCACGAGGAACCGCTTGGAGGTGTCCACCCAGCGCTGGATCAGCTCCGCCGCGCCCGGGATGGGCTGGTTCTCGTGGACCAGCACGCCGTCCATGTCCGTGCGCCAGCACTCGATTTCCTGGCCGCTGCGGTACATCGAGGCGTACGAACGGCCCTCGTCTGAATCGGTACCATGCTCTTCGCGCTGATCTGCCATGCTGTCCTCCGCCTAAGTGTGCCGCTTCCTGTCACCCAGTCTAATGTTGAGGCGTGACTGAACCCGAGATCCCCGCCCCGTCCCTCCCCGCCGCAGAGGAAGGGCCGGAACCGAAGGCGGAGGTCGGCGT
>NZ_CAKKMM010000697.1:0-2630 GCF_918698205.1 Microbacterium sp. Bi128
GGGCCGCCGGCTCCGTTCTGCGGCGGAAACCCCCTTTTTCCACCCCCGCGGACCGCGTCACCCTCGGCAGGGCCGGCATCGTGGCCTGCTGTGCCGCCGAAACGGTGGTGGGGTTGATCGCCGGAGCCGGAACCGGACCAGACCTTCTGGTGGTGGTCCTGGGCACGGCCGCGTTCCTGCTCGATGCCGTCGACGGACGGGTGGCCCGGTTCACGGGATGTGCCACGGCCGAGGGTTCACGCCTGGATTCGGATACGGACGCCGCGCTGGTCCTGGTGCTGTCCTGCGCCGCGGCGGGAAAGTTCGGCCTGTGGCCCCTGGGCATCGGCCTGATGTACTACGCGTTCCTCGCAGCGGCCTGGTTCCGGGCGTCCCTGAAGAACCCGCTGCCGTCCAGCACGGTCCGCAGGGTCATCGGAGCCACCCAGCCGGCCGCCCTGCTGTTCGCCCTGTTGCCGGGGGTGCCTCCGCCGCTGGGAGCCATGGTGCTCGGGCCGGCGCTTGGGCTGCTGGCCTTTTCATTCGGGCGGGACGTGGTCGAGCTGGAACGGCTCCGGGCAAGCCGCGCTTCGGCCGCCGGCTCCCCCGCCATACGGGCCGGAACACCGGCAGGAACCTAACGCGGTGCGGGTCTCGGCGCCAGGTCCATCGTCGCCGGGCCCTGGATGACGGCGCCGTCGGCGGAAAACCGCGAGCCGTGGCAGGGGCAGTCCCACGTCGAATCGTCCGCGTTGAACGCGACCGTGCAACCCAGATGCGTGCAGATGGCCGAGACGGCGAGGAGGCCCCCGGCAGCGCCAGCGTAGACGGCGGTCATTTCGCCATCGATCTCCACGACGGTGCCTTCGCCGGGTCTCAGCCCGGCGACGGCCGGTTGATCCGGCAGCCGGTGTGGGGGCGGCTGGTCCGGTTGCTGCCGCACCCCGCCGGCCTGGCGGGCGGAAGGGCGGTTGGTATCGAATACCGCGGCCCAGGGGTTGTGACGGCCCGACAGGGTGTCGGCCAGGATCAGGGCGGCCGCGGTGCCGTTGGTCAGGCCCCATTTGCGCAGGCCGGTGATCACATGAAGGTGCGCCGCCGTCGGAGTCAAAGTCCCGGCGTAGGGCAACCCGTCGACGGGCATGTTGTCCTGCGTGGACCAGCGGAAGCTGGTCTCCCCGGTGCCGAGGCGTTCCCGGGAGAAAGCCGCGAGGCGGCGGTACCGCTCGGCGGCATCGCTGGCCTCGGCGGCACGGTGCCCCTCGCCGCCGGTGAGAACGAATCGGGAACCCTCAATGTCGATCGCCAGGATGGAGCGCATCGGTTCGTCGACGCTGATGAAGGTCCCCTCCAGGGGCACGGCGGGTGCCAGGCTGGCAACGACGTAGGAACGGTGCAGGTAGCAGCGCTCGGCAAACAGGCCGGCGTCGCCAACGGGGACGTTGGTGGCAATGATCACCTCGCGCGCCCGGACGGTGCCGCTCCCGGTCCCGACGGCGGCGGGCACCCCGTCTTGGACCGAGGTGACGCGCGAGTCCTCCAGTACGTGGCTTCCGCTCCCGTCCACGGCGCGGGCGAGGCCTTGGAGGTACTTGACCGCGTGGAGTTGCGCCTGGCCGTCGAACCGGACTGCGCCCCGGGCACCGAACGGCAGCGGCACCTCGGAGGTAAAGACGGCTGGCAGGCCGAGCCGCCCGGCCAGGGCCGCCTCGCCGCGGACCCGGGCGAGGGCGTCGTCGGATTCTGCGTAGGTGTAATTGGATACCCTGCGGAAGTCGCAGTCGATGCCCTCCTCCGCGACGACACGCGCAATGTGCTCGATGGCGGCCTGGTTGGCCTGCCCGTACGTGCCCGCCACGTCCGGTCCGTGCCGGTCCGCGAGTTCGGTGTAGGCCAGCCGGTGCAGGGAGGTGACCTTGCCGGTGGTGTGCCCAGTGACGCCGGTGCCAATGCGGGCTGCCTCCAGGACCGCGACGGTGCTGCCGGCGCGCTTGAGGGCCAGCGCCGCCGTCAGGCCGGCGATCCCTCCCCCGACGACGGCGACGTCGACCTCAAGATCCGTGTCCAGGGAGGGATAGCGGGTGGTACCGGTTGTGGCGATCCAGAGCGAAACCTGCCGTCCTTCGAGCCGTTCACCCACGGCGGCGCCTTCTGCTGAACATCCGGAATCAGAGGCCCTCAGTAGCTTCCAGACGGCCGGAGCGAACCGCGTCGGCGAAGGCCTGGTAGTCCTTTTCGTTCTGGTCCGCGTACCGCTCGGAAAAATCGCTGATGGAGCGTTCGAACTTGTCGCTCTTACCGAGGTAGGACGCGATCGCGATGGGGTCGCCGGACCGGGCGTGGGCCCGCGCCAGCGTCCAGCCGCAGGCGTCGGCATAGAAGGTCATGCCGAGCGGCTTCATCCCTTCCACAACGGCTGAGCCCTTCATGTCACGCAGTTGGCGCCAATACAGGTACCGGTTGTCCTGTACCCCCTTGGTCCACCCCAGGAAGATGTCACTCGCGGCCTGCATCATCCGCTGGCCCTGCACCACGCGCTCGCCCGGCTGCTTGAACTTGCTCTTCGGCAAGTGGTCCTCGAGCACCGACCTCGTCGCCTCCTTGACCTGGAGGAACAAGGGGTCCTGTTGATCGCGTCCTTGGAGCAGGAC
>NZ_CAKKMM010000698.1:0-2629 GCF_918698205.1 Microbacterium sp. Bi128
CGCCGAGGGTGGCCGCACCACGCCGTCGGTTGTTGCCTTCTCCAAGTCCGGCGAGGTCCTGGTCGGCGAGATCGCCAAGCGCCAGGCCGTCAACAACATTGACCGCACCATCGCGTCCGTCAAGCGCCACATGGGCACTGACTGGACCGTCGCCATTGACGACAAGAAGTACACGGCGCAGGAAATTTCCGCCCGTATCCTCATGAAGCTTAAGAACGACGCCGAGTCCTACCTCGGTGAAAAGGTCACCGACGCCGTCGTCACCGTGCCGGCCTACTTCAACGACGCCCAGCGCCAGGCTACCAAGGAGGCCGGAGAAATCGCCGGCCTGAACGTCCTGCGCATCGTCAACGAGCCCACAGCGGCCGCCCTGGCCTACGGCCTGGACAAGGGCAAGGAAGACGAACTCATCCTGGTCTTCGACCTCGGCGGCGGAACCTTCGACGTCTCCCTCCTGGAGGTCGGCAAGGATGAGGACAACTTCTCCACCATCCAGGTCCGCGCCACTGCCGGTGACAACCACCTCGGCGGCGACGACTGGGACCAGCGCGTCGTTGAGTACCTGCTGAACCAGCTCAAGGTCAAGGGCATCGACCTCACGAAGGACAAGATTGCCCTGCAGCGTCTCCGCGAAGCCGCGGAGCAGGCCAAGAAGGAACTCTCTTCCTCCTCCAGCACCAACGTTTCCCTCCAGTACCTGTCCGTCACCCCCGACGGCCCGGTCCACCTGGACGAGCAGCTGACCCGCGCTAAGTTCCAGGACCTCACCAAGGACCTGCTGGACCGCACCAAGAAGCCGTTCCAGGACGTCATCAAGGAAGCCGGCATCAAGCTCTCCGAGATCGACCACATCGTGCTCGTCGGCGGCTCCACCCGCATGCCGGCCGTCTACGACCTCGTCAAGGAACTGGCCGGCGGCAAGGAGCCCAACAAGGGCGTCAACCCCGATGAGGTCGTCGCCGTCGGCGCCGCCCTGCAGGCCGGTGTCCTCAAGGGCGAGCGCAAGGACGTGCTCCTGATCGACGTCACCCCGTTGTCCCTTGGCATTGAAACCAAGGGCGGCATCATGACGCACCTGATCGAGCGCAACACCGCCATCCCGACCAAGCGGAGCGAAACCTTCACCACCGCGGATGACAACCAGCCGTCCGTGGCCATCCAGGTCTTCCAGGGCGAGCGTGAGTTCACCCGCGACAACAAGCCGCTGGGCACCTTCGAACTGACCGGCATCGCGCCGGCCCCCCGCGGCGTTCCGCAGGTCGAGGTCACCTTCGACATCGACGCCAACGGCATCGTGCACGTTTCGGCGAAGGACAAGGGCACCGGCAAGGAACAGTCCATGACCATCACCGGCGGCACCGCGCTGTCCAAGGAAGACATCGACCGCATGGTCCACGACGCCGAAGAGCACGCAGCCGAGGACAAGGCCCGCCGCGAGGCAACCGACACCCGCAACACGGCCGAGCAGCTCGCCTACTCCGTGGACAAGCTGATCGCCGACAACGCCGACAAGCTGCCCGAAGAGGTCAAGACCGAGGTCAAGGCCGACGTCGACGCCCTCAAGAAGGCCCTCGAAGGCACCGATGACGCCGCCGTGAAGACCGCGTTCGAGAAGCTGCAGGCTTCCCAGACCAAGCTCGGCGAAGCCATCTACGCCCAGGCCGGTTCCCCCGACGGCCACGCCGGTGCGCAGGGTGCCCCCGCAGGCGAGCCGGCAGCCGGCTCCGACGAGGACATCGTCGACGCCGAAATCGTTGACGAAGACGAGAAGAAGTAATGATGCCGCATCACGGTAACGAAGAAGAGCACGGTTCTTCCGAGAGCCGGCGCGACGCGGAACAGCAGGAGAACGAGCCGCAGAAGCCGGTGATCCACGACAACCGCAAGGTTGATCCGAAGACCGGCCAGGCCCGCCACCCCGGCCAGGAGCACGCAGCTGCCGCGGCAGACTCCGGCGACGCACTGTCCCAGGCGGAGGACATCCTCAACAGTGTTGAGGTGCCCGCCGCGGAATCTGTGGCCCAGGGCGCGCCCGCTGCCGAGGCGGAGGAGCTCAGGAATGACCTCCGCCGTCTGCAGGCCGAGTACGTCAACTACCGCAAGCGGGTCGAGCGCGACCGGGCCGTGGCGGGCGAGATGGCCGTCATCGGCGTCCTGAACGCGCTGCTGCCGGTACTGGACGACGTCGACGCCGCCCGCCAGCACGGCGACCTCGCGGACGGCCCTTTCGCCGCGATCGCCGCCAAACTGGAGGCTGCGCTGAAGACGTACGGACTGGTCCGCATCGACGAGACCGGCGTGGAGTTCGACCCGACCATCCACGAGGCCCTCATCCAGCAGCCCGGCACGGATATCGAAATCGACACCGTCAGCCAGGTGCTGCGCTCGGGCTACAAGTCCGGCGACCGCGTCCTCCGCGCGGCCCAGGTGATCGTGGCGGTACCGGCGTAGGTTGCCTCTGGCGCTCCGCCGGATAGGGGGCGGTGCCCGCTTCGCGGTGCCCTCCACACCGCCGCCCCCTATCCGGCCTCCGCGCCAGCGTGTTGCTCGCCTAAAGTGAGTTGAGAAACAGCGCGAAGCAGATGATGGGCCCCGGGAGTGGCATCGGGCCTGTCGGAGCGTGGTGGCT
>NZ_CAKKMM010000699.1:0-2627 GCF_918698205.1 Microbacterium sp. Bi128
CTGCCCGGCTCGGCCGGCAGGCCGCGGCCTCCGCCACGGGGCGGCCCTCGGCGCTGCAGCTCACCTCCGGGCCCTGGCTCGGCATCCGGTGGTGGCGCCTCGCGGCGGGCGTCTGCCTGGGCCTGGCGGTCGGCACGAAATGGTCCGCCCTGTTCTTTCTGGCCGGATTCGGCCTGCTGACCGTCTTCTGGGACCTCAGTGCGCGGCGCATAGCCGGCGTGCATGCCTGGATCAGCGGCGGCATCCTCAAGGACGGCGTCCCGGCCTTCCTGAGCATCGTTCCGGTGGCCGCCCTGGTCTACGGCGCCACCTGGACCGGGTGGTTCCGTTCCACGGACGCCTACTTCAGGCACTGGGCCGACGCCAACCCCTCGGCCGAGTGGGGCTGGCTGCCGAACGCCGTTCGGTCGCTGGCGCATTACCACCTGGAGGCCTACAAGTTCCACCAGGGCCTCAGTGCCGACCACCCCTACGAGGCCAGCGCCTGGAGCTGGCTGGTCATGGGCCGGCCCACGTCCTTCTTCTACGAATCCCCCGGGCAGGGCACCCCGGGCTGCGAGCTGACCAACTGCACCACGGCCATCCTCTCCGTCGGCAACCCGTTGATCTGGTGGAGCGCGGCCGTGAGCCTGGGTGTCCTGCTGTTCTGGTGGGCGGGCCGCCGCGACTGGCGCGCCGGCGCAGTCCTGGCCGGAGTGGCCGCAGGATATCTCCCCTGGTTCATGTACCCGGAGCGCACCACCTTCTTCTTCTACGCCGTGTCCTTTGAACCGTTCCTGGTGCTGGCGCTCGTCTATTGCCTGGGGCTGGTGCTCGGCCAGCGCGCCGACCCCCTCTGGCGCCGGCGGTCCGGGTTCTACCTGGTGGCGCTGTTCGTGGTGGCGGCCGTGCTGGTGTCCGCGTTCTTCTACCCGGTCTGGACGGCCGAGGTGATCCCGTACCAGGACTGGCGCATCCGGATGTGGATGCCGTCCTGGATCTAGGGCAGGATTGCAGGGGAATGTCCGCCGAACTCCGGGCGGACCAGGAAATGGAGACTCGGCTGTGAGAGAAGCAAGCACCGGACTGCTCGTGGAGCTGGACCCGGAGAGCAACGTGACTGACCTGCTCCTGGAGCAGCACGCGAAGGATCCCGTGCACGCCCTCTACTCCCGCAAAGGCCCCGCCGGCTGGACCGACGTCTCCGTCCAGCACTTCCTGGAGCAGGTCACTGCCCTTGCCAAGGGCCTGATCGCCGGCGGACTCACGCCGGGCGAAACCGTCGCGGTCATGTCCGCCACCCGGTACGAGTGGACGGTGGTGGACTTCGCCATCTGGTTCGCCGGCGGCGTCACCGTCCCGATCTACGAGACCTCCTCCGCGGCCCAGGTCGAGTGGATTCTCCATGATTCGGGGGCCCGGCGGGTGTTCGTCGAGGACCACGCCAGGGCCGCCCTCGTCCAGGGCGTCCTGGACGCCTCCACCGTCCTCGGTGACCGGCTTGTTGCCGTCGTGCGGATGGAGCACGACGGCGCCGCACCGAACCTGGCAAGCATGGCCGCGGCCGGCACCGGGGTGACCGACGCCGAGCTGGAACGCCACCGGACCGCGGCGTCCCTGGCGGATGTCGCGTCCCTGGTCTACACCTCGGGCACCACCGGCAAGCCCAAGGGCTGCGAGATCACCCACGCCAACTTTGCCCTCGTGGCCAAGAACATCGTCCTGTTCCTGCCCGAGCTCCTCATGCAGCCGCGTTCCCGGACGCTGATGTTCCTGCCCCTGGCGCACGTCCTGGCCCGGGCGGTACAGGTGGTCTGCCTGAGCTCCGGATCCACCCTCGGCCACACCGCCAGTGCCAAAGAGCTCCTGGACGACCTGGACAGCTTCAAACCCACCTTTCTGCTGGTGGTCCCCCGGATCTTCGAAAAGGTCTACGCCGGAGCCGCGCAGAAGGCCGACGCCGCCGGCAAGGAACGGATCTTCACAGCCGCAGCGGCGGCCGCGATCGACTACTCCAAGGCCCTCGACGCCGCCTCCCGGGGCAACGGCACGGGCCCGGGGCTCCTGCTGCGTGCCCGGCACGCAGTCTTCGACCGGATCCTGTATCCCAGGCTCCGGCAGGCCTTCGGCGGCCAGCTGCGGTACACGGTCTCCGGCGCGAGCCCGCTGAGCTCCAACGACGCCCATTTTTTCCGCGGCGTGGGCATCCCCGTCCTGGAAGGCTACGGCCTGACCGAAACCACGGCGCCCTGCACAGCCAACACCCCGGCGCGGACCAAGGTGGGCACCGTCGGCATCCCGGTGCCGGGCACCACGGTCCGGGTGGCCGACGACGGCGAGATCCTGGTCAAGGGCATCGGCGTCTTCAAGGGCTACCACGCCAACGAGGCCGCCAACGCTGAGGCCTTCGTGGACGGTTTCTTCCGGACCGGCGACCTCGGCTCCCTCGACGAGGACGGATTCCTGACCATCACGGGCCGGAAGAAGGACCTGCTGGTCACAGCCGGCGGCAAGAATGTCGCCCCGGGCCCGCTCGAGGAGAAGATCCGGGAGCACCAGCTGGTCGGACAGGCCGTGGTCGTTGGCGACGGCCGGCCCTTCGTCTCGGCACTAGTGAACCTGGACCCGGAAGGACTGCGCAACTGGTG